>CAIWVX010000297.1 GCA_903916205.1 uncultured beta proteobacterium | reverse complement strand
CCATGGCTAGCGCATGATCGAGAAAAGCCCGGAACTTGATCTCGGAATTGCACAACACATCGGGATTCGGCGTGCGTCCCGCCTGATACTCGGCGAGGAAAGTCGAAAAAACCCGTTCACGATATTCCTTGGCAAAGTTAACCACTTCAACATCCATGCCGATTTTATCGGCGACACTCATCACATCAATCAGATCTTGGCGCGAAGAACAATACGCGTCGCTGTCGTCATCTTCCCAGTTTTTCATGAATAAGCCGATGACGTTCCAGCCTTGCTCTTTGAGCAGCAAGGCGGCTACCGACGAATCAACGCCGCCGGATAAGCCAACGACCACTGTTTTTTTAACCTTCGACATCGCCGTCTTCCCAATCCAGCCGATGATCCAGCGACATCACACGCCCCAAGAGTTCACCAAGGTCATCCATAATGAGTTATCAGCTCCAGCGGATAGCGCTTGCCGGCAGACCAGTCCTCAATGCAGCGCAAAATCAACGGGCTACGGTGTTTTTCTTTCAGCGCACGAATTTCGTCCAGTGTCAGCCAATGCGCGGCAATAATCCCCTCATCAAGCGGGCGTTGCGCATCGTGCCCTCTCACGTCACCCGAAAAAGCAAAGCGCAGATACGTTATGTCTTTGGCCTCATGATGCCAGTTATAAACGCCGACCACTGACTGCGGTACAAAATCATAAGCGGTTTCTTCCAGCGTCTCGCGAATCACCGCGTCGATTAAAGATTCGCCGCTTTCAAGATGTCCGGCGGGCTGGTTAAAACGAATCCCGCAGTCGGTTTCCTCTTCGACCAGCAAGAATTTGCCGTGATGCTCAATGACCGCCGCAACGGTGACATTAGGTTTCCAGATCATAGGGCTTAAGAGGGCGCAAAGCGCCTATTTTACCGCCATCCGCAGGGTGAAATCGGCTAGAATTTCACCTTTGAATCGTATCAAAAGACCGAGTAGCGGCGTATCAAGACGGGCTAAGTCGCATTAACCGCACCCCTCGGCATCTCACCCAAATAGCTCAGGTAAACCCCATGACCGATCCGCTCACTCTCGAAGTCACTGTCACCGTCGCCGACCTGCCTCTGAACTGCCCACCATCAAACGCGCCCGTGTGGAATCAACATCCGCGTGTTTATCTTGACGTGCGGTCTACCGGCGAGACGGTTTGCCCCTACTGTTCCACCCGCTACATTTTTAAGGGTGAACGACCGAAGGGGCACTGAAACAGCAAACCATTGTCACGAGTGAGAATCTGCCCTGCAATCGAAAACTCATGTTAATACCTCACTCACCTCTCACCACTGCCGCTTCAAGCTTCAAGCCCCGCGCACTGGTTGTGACCCCGGCTTGGATAGGCGACACCGTCATGGCGCAAGTGCTGTTCATGGGCTTACATCAACGCTGCCCTGAATTGCAACTTGACGCGCTGGCCCCCTCGTGGGTCGCTCCCGTATTAAAGCGGATGCCGGAAATCAACACCATCATCGACAACCCGTTTGCTCACGGTGAGCGCTCACTCAAGGCTCGTTACCAGTTGGCCCGACAACTTAGCGCTAACGGCTACCAGTGCGCTTACATCCTCCCCAATTCATTCAAATCAGCGCTTATCCCCTTCTTCGCCAGCATTCCCGAACGCATCGGTTTCACCGGTGAAGCCCGCTACGGACTCATCAACCGTCGTCACGTTTTGGATGAAAACGCTCTACCCCAAATGGCCGACCGT
>CAIWVX010000296.1 GCA_903916205.1 uncultured beta proteobacterium | reverse complement strand
GTACCGGTGATCTTAAAATTGAACTGGGCACGTTATCCGACGGTGCTTTTACCGCTGACAGTACGCGCAGTAAAACCATAACAATTAATAGCAGCAACAATACGTTGGGCGGCCTGCGTGACGCGATCAATGCCGCCAATATTGGCGCTACAGCCACCATCGTCACCGGCACCAACGGAGCGCAACTGGTTTTGAGCAGCGCCTCTACCGGCCTTTCTAATGTGATCAAACTGTCTGTGGTGGCTGACTCTGGCGACCTTACGGGCTTTGACTACAACCCGGCTACCAATGCGGGTGCCCTTTCGCAGTTGGCCCTGAACGGCGGGCAAGCGGCAACGGATGCGGCCTTCACACTGAATGGCATTCCTGCGACCAGCAGCACCAACACCGTGACCGGTGCGCTTGAGGGCGTCACCCTTACTTTATTGAAAACCTCGGCGACTGATACGCCCACGACGCTAACCGTCAGCAAAAATAGCACCGGCAACCTGACCACGGCGCTAACCGCTTTTGTTAAAGCTTACAACGAAGCCAATACCACCATCGCCAGTTTAGGGGCGTATGACGCCAAAACAAAAACCGCCGGCGCCCTGCAAGGCGATAGCACCCTGCGCACCGCCAAAAACCAGATTCGCAGTTTGATCTTCAGCGCAACCGCCGGGGGAACGTCGATCTACCAACGCCTCTCGAATATTGGCGTTACCCTAGGCCAGTCTGACTCGCTTACGCAAGACGGCTCGCTTTACCTTAACACCACCAAGCTGAACGCGGCGGTCGCCGCCGACCCCACTGGCGTGGCCAATCTAGTGGTCGCCGTCGGTAGCGCCTATAACAAAGCCATCGAAAGTTTGGTGAGCACTAAGGCGGGGGCCACCGGCAGCATTACCTCGGCCACTGAGGGTACCAATCGGACGATCAAAGATATCGCTAATCGACAACTGATTTTGAAAGCGCGTCTGGCGACGATTGAAACAAATTATATTAAGCAATTTTCGTCGCTGGATACCTTGATTGCCGGCCTGAAACAAACGCAGTCGGCCCTGACTTCCCAGTTGGCGTCGATTACCGCCAATACGTCTTCTTCCTCAAAATAATCTGAGACGACTCCCATGTTTGGCACGAACCGTAACCCTACCGCAATTTATGCTGAAGTCAGTTCCAACGCGGCGGACTCAGCCGATCCGCATAAATTGATTTTGATGCTCTTCGACGGCGCTCGCATGGCGATTTCGACGGCCCGTCTGCACATGGAACATAAAGAAATTCCCGAAAAAGGGGCGGCCATTTCGCGCGCCATTGACATTATTCAAAACGGGCTGAACGCCAGCCTTGATGAAACCTATGGCGGCGAATTGGCGGTGCAACTCAGTGCGCTTTATGAGTACATCAACCAGCGCCTTTTGTGGGCCAACCTTAAAAACAACGTGGCCGCACTCGATGAAGCCAGCCAACTGCTGGGCGAACTGCAATCGGCGTGGATTCAAATCGCCCCGAATCCTCCCACGCAGGAAGACGCGGCGTGAATCATGACGATTGAACACGCTTATCGTGAGGTGCTGGTTTTGACCCAGGCCATGCGCGAGGCGGCTAACGCCCAGCACTGGGAGGAGCTAACGCAGCTTGAGCAGCAACGCTCAACGCGCGTTGCTAGTCTGTCATCGCCTCCGCTGGAGGCCGATCAGGTTAAGCGGATCGCCGAAATCATTGATGAAATTGAACGTGAAAGTCGCGAGATTCTTGAACACGTTCAAGTCTGGCAAAAGCATGTGAGGATTCTGTTGCGCTTGGATCGACCCACGGCGCAGCCTTAAGCGACGGCGATGATCCCCTCCGACGTCGCCAGCCGCCTGCAAGTCAACGCTGACGCCGCACTTCGGCAGGTTGCTCCGATTCAGGAAATCGCCGACAAGCTCTCGGGCTTGGTCGCCGGTCAAAAAGTCATGGCAGAAATCCAGTCCATGCTGCCCAATGGCACCTACCGGGCCATGATCAATCAACGCAACGTCACTCTGGCGCTGCCTTTTTCGGCAAAAACGGGCGATTCGCTCGAACTTCTCGTGACCGAATCCGACGGCAAGTTAGCGCTTGCAGTGGCCACTCGCCCCGAGACGAGCGGCGGAAAAACGGTCGCTGGAGCCACGTCTACAACACTCAGTCGAACCGGCCAACTGATCAGCGATCTTTTCTCTGGCTCGCGCGATACCAAGGGCAGCGCGGTAACGCTCAATGGCAATCAACCGCTGTCCAGCACCCCGCCCACGGCGGCCAAGGATTTGCTGCCCTTGCTCAAACAAGCCCTTAGCCAAAGCGGCCTGTTTTACGAAGCGCATCAGGCCGAGTGGGTTGCCGGGCGTATGACCACTTCGGCGCTGCTACTTGAGCCGCAAGGAAAACTCTCGTCACCGGCCACGTTCATCGCCCCCAACACCGATCAACCGGCGACGCTGGCACACGCCCAAACGCCCCCCGTTGCCGCCGAACTATCGAGTGCGGCGGTCAATCTTCGCGCTGCGGCTGAAACGCCGTTGGCGCAAAACGCCGTCGCCGAGAGCAGCAAACCGGTCTCGGCACAGCAAAACGCGTCAATCATTCCCCAGCCCGTTCAACCGTTAGTTCAGCAGCAACTGGAAGCTTTGGCCTCGCAGAGTTTTTCTTGGCAGGGGCAAATCTGGCCCGGTCAAGAAATGTTCTGGGAAATTCACGAGGAAGCGGAACGGCGCGGCCAGCCGGAGGGCGACGAGACCGCCAGCCAGTGGTCCACCCGCTTACGCATGGTGTTGCCCAATCTGGGTGAAATCGACGCCCAGATTCGCTTGCAAAATAATCAGCTCACCTTGTCGATGAGTGCCGCCAACGCTAAAACCCGCGAGCAGATGCACGCCGCCAGCCTAGCCCTACGCGCACAACTCGCCGAAGCGGGCCTTAGCCTCGCCTCGATGGGCATAGAGTCCCTGGCCGTAAATGCCGTCGATGGACAAGCCAGCTAATCATCCGCTGAAGAGCGCGGTGGCGCTCACCTACAGCCAAACCGATAGCGCCCCGCGCGTCGTTGCCAAAGGCCGTGGTGCTATTGCTGAACAGATTATTCTCCGCGCCCACGAGAGCGGCGTTTATGTCCATGAATCCGCCGAACTCGTCTCGCTACTGATGCAAATCGATCTGGATCAGAGGATTCCCCCACAGCTTTACATCGCCGTATCCGAATTATTGGCCTGGATTTATCGCCTAGAAAGCGGACAAGTCGTCGACAGCCAACCCGTCTTATCAGAATTACCCGACGTGCTGGAAAAGCGAAAATCGTAATCAAAGCTTGTTCCGCGCG
>CAIWVX010000295.1 GCA_903916205.1 uncultured beta proteobacterium | reverse complement strand
CGGCAAGGGACAGCAAGTGCTGTCACTGCTGGTGGCCGTCAATCACCAAGAAACCGTGCTGATTGCCACCGAGAACGGTTATGGCAAGCGCACGGTACTGGCCGATTTCCGTCATTCCGGTCGCGCTACGCACGGGGTGATCGCTATTGCCGCCAGCGAACGCAACGGCAAAGTGGTTGCCGCTCGTCTGGTCAAAGATGAAGACGAAATCATGCTGATCACCACCGGTGGCGTGCTGATTCGTACCCGCGTCCGGGAGATTCGTGAACTGGGTCGCGCAACCCAAGGAGTGACGCTCATTGCGCTCGATGCGGGTGAAAAACTGGCCGGCCTAGAGAAAGTCGTCGAAACCGAAGAGGATTTGGAAGACGAACTGGCGTCTGATTTAGCCGTCGGACTCGAAGCGGATGGCGCAGAGGATGGCACGAACCATGACGATGCCGCCCTCCCGCCAGAGCAAGAGCCCTAATTCGCGCCTTGATTTCAACGTGATGTTCTGAACTTTGTCGGGCTGAAGCCATGAGTGATAAATTTCAAAAAAAATTGACGGCGGTGCGGGCCGAGATTGATGAGATTGATGCTCAGTTGATTGCGTTGTTGAATCAGCGTGCGCGCTGCGCTCAACAGGTCGGCGCGATTAAGCTGGAACACGGCGAGGCGGGCTTTATCTATCGCCCAGAACGCGAAGCGCAGGTGTTGCGGCGGATTCAAGAAATCAATCCGGGCCCTTTGTCAAACGACAGCGTGACCTGGTTTTTCCGCGAGGTAATGTCGGCCTGTCTATCGCTTGAGCAACCACTCGGTATTGCTTTTCTCGGACCGCTCGGGACGTTTTCCGAGAGTGCAGCGACCAAACACTTTGGTCATGCCGCACGGCTGATGCCGCAGCTTTCAATCGACGATGTGTTTCGCGAAGTTGAATCCTCTCATGCCGATCATGCCGTGGTGCCGATTGAGAATTCGACCGAAGGAGCTATCGGGCGCACCTTGGATCTACTGATGACCACGCCGCTGAAAATGTGCGGTGAAGTCGTGCTGCGGGTGCATCAGCACCTGCTGTCGCACGAAACCTCATTGGACAAAATTACCCGCGTCTATTCGCACGCCCAGTCGTTGGCACAATGTCACGAGTGGCTTAATCGTACCCTGCCCAACGCTCAGCGAATTTCAATGGGTAGTAATGCTCAGGCGGCCCAGTGCGCGGCGTCTGAACCCGGTGCGGCGGCGATTGCCGGAGAAGCGGCGGCTGAACGTTATCATCTGCCAAAACAAGCGACTAGCATTGAAGACGAACCGAATAACACCACGCGTTTTGTCGTTCTCGGACGTCAAGAATCGGGTGTTTCGGGCCGTGATAAAACCTCATTGATTATGTCGGCGCACAATAAGACCGGCGCTTTGAGTACGCTGCTGGCGCCTTTCTCCGAGGCCGGGGTGTCGATGACCCGGCTCGAATCGCGTCCAGCGCGGCATACCCTTTGGGAATACGTTTTCTTCGTCGATATCGAAGGCCACCGTGACGATTCTGCCGTCGCCGGGGCCTTGGCCGAACTCGAAAAGCGAGCGGCCTATCTTAAAATTCTCGGTTCCTATCCCGTCGCCGTTTACTGAACTCTTATCAAGGATCGCCATGACACTTTGTGCTCAGTCATTGCCCAATGTTCGCGCCATTTCGCCGTATTTACCGGGCAAGCCAATTACCCAGTTAGCCCGTGAAATGGGTTTACCCGTTGAGCGTATTGTCAAACTGGCCTCAAATGAAAATCCGCTGGGGATGAGTCCGAAAGCCAAAGTCGCGATGGATCAAGCCATTGCCACACTGGAACGCTATCCCGATGATTTTGAACTTAAAAGTGCGCTGTCCAACGCTTCCGGTCTCGACGCTGGGCGCATTGTCCTCGGCAACGGTTCCAATGATGTTCTCGACCTGATTGCCCGCGTCTTTTTGTCTGCTGGTCGCTCGGCTATTTTCTCTGAACATGCGTTTGCCGTTTATCCGCTGGCGACGCTAGCCGCTGGGGCTGAATTGATCGCCGTTCCGGCCAAGGATTTCGGCCATGATCTAGAAGCCATGCGGGCGGCCATCCGGCCCAATACCCGTTTGATCTGGATTGCTAACCCAAACAATCCAACCGGAACCTTTCTGCCTTATTCGCAAATCAAGACTTTTTTGCAAGCCGTGCCAAGCGACGTGGTGGTGGTGCTTGATGAAGCCTACAACGAGTACATTCCGCCCGCAGAACGGCTTGATACGTCGGCCTGGTTGTCGGCGTTTCCGAATCTGGTGATTACCCGTACCTTCTCCAAAATTTATGGCCTAGCCGGTCTGCGCATCGGTTATGGCTTTGCCTCAGCAGAAATCGCCGATCTGATGAATCGGGTGCGTCAGCCGTTTAATTGCAATAATCTAGCTCTGGCCGCAGCAACGGCGGCGCTCGACGATCATGCGTTTGTGGCGCGAAGCTATGCGCTCAATCGGGCGGGCATGGAGCAAATTCTGGCCGGTTTCAAGCGTTTGGGTTTTCCGCACATTCCATCGCACGGCAATTTCCTGACCTTCAAGGTCGGTGATGCCGCCAGTATCAATCAAAACCTGCTTAAACAAGGCGTTATCGTGCGTATGCTCGGTGCTTATGGTATGGCCGAATGGTTACGGGTAACCATTGGCACTGAAGCCGAAAATTTACGCTTTCTTACCGCACTAGAGCAGGCCATGACATGCTGATTCACCGCCAAGCCTGCTTTAGGTTTTCTTTGCGCGTCCTTTGTCCTTTTGTGCCTTGGCGGTAGGTGATTTAATGATGCAAGCAGAATTCGGCAAGGTCGTCGTCTTTGGCGTGGGATTGATTGGCGGCTCGTTTGCCCTCGGACTCAAAGCCGCTGGACAGGTTGAAGAAGTGGTCGGCTTCGGACGCAATATTGCCACGCTGACCCAGGCGCTTGATCTCGGGATTATTGACCGGGCGGGAGCACATCCCGAGCAGGATATGGCCGATGCCGATTTGATCCTGATTGCCACGCCGGTAGCGCAAATGCCGCAGATTATGGCCCGCATTGCGCCCTATTTGAGACCGCAAACCGTAGTCATGGACGGCGGCAGTACCAAGGAAGATGTGGTGGCCGCCGCCCGCTTGCATTTTGGCGAGAAGGTCGGCCAATTCGTTCCGGCCCATCCCATTGCAGGAGCGGAAAATAGCGGGGCGGCGGCGGCGCGAGCCGATCTTTTTTATGCAAAGAAAGTGGTTTTAACGCCCTTGGCTGAAAACTCGGTACTTACCGTGGCGCGTGCGTGTTCGGCTTGGGAGTGGTGTGGCGCGCAGGTGCATCAACTGAAGCCGAGCGAACATGACCGGATTTTTGCGGCGGTCAGCCATTTGCCGCATTTGCTG
>CAIWVX010000294.1 GCA_903916205.1 uncultured beta proteobacterium | reverse complement strand
GCGCCCACGTTTCCATGCTCGGATGACCTGCTTGCGCAGTTCAAATTGCGCCGCCGGTTCGAGTTTTCTTGCGTCTTGTTTTTCCATGCGATATTTGACACAACAACCAACGAATAGTTCATATTATTTTAGTGCCGTATCTATAGGGTAAAGTAAGTTCGAAAATAGGATGAAAGGTTTTGACTTTACCCTGCGTCGAGTAGGGCGTCCGATTTCCGGGGCACGATCTATCGACAAGAAAAAACTCTCCTCTCTTCATTCCCTCTGACTCAATCACTCCGTAAGCAAACGCCTGATTTCGGAAAGGCCGGCGGAGAGCATGGCTAGGTCTTGCGGGGCGTTACGTTTTAACTCATCAATCACGTTGCGCGCTTCGATTACGGTGGTTCGTGTTTCTATCGGGCCGCACTGGATCAAGGTTTGCCGCAGCTTACGCAGTTCTCCCGCTTGATGGGCGCGGGCCCGAGCTTGCCAACGGTTATCTGCGGGTAAGCGGCTGATGGCTTGGCTTAACCAACTTAGATCAAGGAGAGCGTCAAGGCGAGCGCAGACGGTGGCAATCTCGGCTAGCGGTCGATGAGTGGCATTAGCTAGGTCGACTCGTTCAAACACGCCAACAATATTGGCCTGCGCTTCTAGGATAACGCTGAATGACCTCTCTTCCCGCGCCGCTCGTGCCGCCTCTATCGCTTGAGTGACTGCATCGCGATAGGTTTCAAGCATCGACGAGAGGGTGGCGCTGGCTTTTTGCGCGACCAGTATTTGGCGACTGGCGGCACCAACCATGTCGCGCAAGGCATTCATTTGTTGCATCTGCTGCGCCGCAGGAAGCTTGAGATCTAGCGCCTCGATTTCGTGCCAGGCCGCTTCGGCTCCAAGCAGTTCACTGGCGACATACCACGCTGACACGACTTGCGAAGCGTCCGCGCCGGTTTCATCGCCAAGTTGCATGGCAAAACTTGTTCCCATGCGATTGACTAGGCGATTGACCAATTGTGTCGTGATAATTTCTCGTTTTAACGGGTGTAATGCCAGTTGCGCACGGCACGGTTGAACCAACGCTGGCGGAAAATAATCGACCAGCAATGGCTGTAATTCTGGTGCATCGGGCAAGGCTGAGGCCAGAAGGGTTTCTTTTAATGCGATCTTGGCGTAAGCCAGCAGAACTGAGATTTCCGGCGCGGTTAGACCACGGCGCATCGGTAGACGTTCGGCAAGGGCTTTATCGTCAGGCAGGAACTCGATACGTCGACTCAGAGTGCCTTTTGCTTCAAGACTGCGCATCAGTTGGGCATGGGCGTTGAGCAAATCAAAACTTCTGGCGGCTTCGAGCGCAATCGCTTCGGTCTGCTGGTAATTATCCGCCAGAACCAACTGACTTACGTCATCGGTCATTGACGCCAACAGCGCCACCCGCTGCTTATCGGTCATGTCTCCAGCGGAGACCAAGCCGGCCAGAAGAATTTTGATATTGACCTCGTGGTCGGAGCAATCAACGCCCGCCGAGTTATCAATGGCATCGGTAAAAAGGTGCCCGCCACCGAGCGCGAACTCGATTCGCGCCTTTTGCGTCAGACCCAGATTGCCGCCTTCGCCAATGACTTTGGCACGCAACTCATTGGCGTCAACCCGCAAGACATCATTGGCACGATCATTGGCTTCTTGATGGCTTTGGCTGCTGGCTTTAACGTAGGTTCCAATGCCGCCGTTATAGAGCAGATCGACGGGGGCCTTGAGGATCAGATTGATCAGTTCGTTTGGGGCTAGCTGTTCTGCCGTAACGCCGAGCCAAGCACGGACAGGTGAGGAAAGCGGGATACTTTTAGCCGTCCTTGACCAGACGCCACCACCCTCTGAAAGAAGCGATTTGTCGTAGTCATCCCATGACGACTGCGGTAGCACAAACATCCGTTGCCGTTCAGCAAAACTGCGCGCCGGATCAGGGTTCGGATCGAGAAAAATATGCCGGTGATCAAAGGCGGCGAGCAGTTGAATCTGCTTTGACAGCAACAGGCCGTTACCAAAAACATCGCCCGCCATATCGCCGATCCCAACAACGCTGAACGGCTCGTTCTGAATATCGCGACCCAATTCACGGAAGTGGCGCTTGACCGCCTCCCACGCGCCACGGGCGGTAATCCCCATTTTTTTGTGATCGTAACCCACCGACCCACCGGAGGCGAAAGCGTCACCGAGCCAGAAACCGTATTCGATAGCCATTCCGTTAGCGATGTCTGAGAAAGTGGCTGTGCCTTTGTCGGCGGCAACCACTAAATAGGGATCATCACCGTCACGGCGACGAACCTCTTTGGGCGGCACAACTTGGCCATCGACAAGATTATCGGTCAGGTCGAGCAACCCGCGAATCAGCGTTGAGTAGCAGGCAATTCCTTCGGCTAAAAAAGCCTCGCGCTCATGGGCAGGAGGCAAGCGCTTACAAACGAATCCGCCTTTGGAGCCGAGCGGCACAATAACCGCATTTTTGACCATCTGCGCCTTAACCAGACCGAGCACTTCGGTACGAAAATCTTCCATGCGATCCGACCAGCGCAAGCCGCCACGGGCCACCCGAGAACCGCGCAGATGAATGCCTTCCATGCGTGGGCTATAGACAAAAATTTCGTAGAGCGGCACCGGTTGCGGCAGGAAAGGTAACGCTTTCGACGAAATCTTGAACGACAGATAAGCCTTGGGCTGACCATCGACACCGTTCTGCCACGCGTTAGTGCGCAGCGTCGCTTCAATCGCGGCGCGAAAGCCGGAGAGAATCCGGTCATCATCGATATTGCTGACTTGAGCCAACACCGCCGTGAGTTCGCGGCTAATGACTTCGGCGTGCCGATCGTCGCCTTGCGGGGAGAGTCGCGCCACAAAAAGTTCGACGAGCAAGCGAGCGCTATGTGGCTGAGCGGCAAGGCAGCGTTGAATGTAAACCTGACTGAAAGGCAATCCGGCCTGCCGCAGATAATGGCTATACGCCCGCAAAATGGTGATTTTTTGGTGGTCAAGTCCGGCCAGCAGCGCCAAACGATTGAAACCGTCATTCTCGGCTTCGTCGCGCAACAGCCTTTCCAGCAATTCAATAAAAGCCCGGCGCGTTGGCTCGCCATCAAGGGCGTTAGCCTGCGGCAATTGAACGGCAAAATCGGCCATATGCAGCGTGCTTCCGGTCAATTTGAACGGCTGTTCTGAAAGTACCGTTACGCCTAAATTTTCGAATACCGGCAGCACCACCGAGAGGGGGCGCGGCAAGCGGTTCAAAAAAAGTTTGATGTGCTGATGCGAGCCGTCGTCGCCATAAGGCGCACTGAGCTTAACCTCGACCCGCCCGCTTTTTTCGGCGGCTTCCAGGTGCTCAAGATCAGAGACCGCCGAACTGGGTGGCACTTGATCCTGATAGGCCAGCGGCAGCGCCAACGCATAGCGCCGCAACAGGGTGTTGCCGTGCGCCTCGCCGCAATGTTCAATGAGATTATGCTGAAGTTCGTCGTGCCAGCCGCGCACGATTCGCGCCACTTCCCGCTCGAAAATATCGGCGTCGTATTCGGAATGCGCTCCCGGCGGCATCCGCGCAATGAGATGCAAACGCGCCAGTTGCGAATCGCCGACCATCAGGAAAAAATCAACACTATCGGCCTTCAGCGTCTCACTGAGCAAGCGGATAATTCGCTTTCTTAGGGTGGTATCGAAGCGATCACGCGGCATATAAACCAGCGCCGAAACATAACGACCCCAGTAGTCGTTGCGCAGAAAAACGCGAACTCCGGGATGTTCCTGCAAATTAACAATGCCGCTGGCAATGCGCTGCAAATCGCTGATGCCAATCTCGATCAACTCATCACGAGGATAGGTTTCAAGAATATTGACCAGTGTTTTATCTTTGTGGCACCCCGGCGCGAAGCCACAAGCCGTGCGGATGGACGCAATTTTTTGGCGAACGACTGGAATTTCAGTGGTCGATATATGATAAACGTGCATGGCGTAAAGGCCGATGAAAACATGCTCGCCAAGAATTTTTCCTGATGCATCACGGTAGTGCACGCCGATAAAATCAAGGTATTTCGGTCGGTGCACGGTTGACCGTCCGTCG
>CAIWVX010000293.1 GCA_903916205.1 uncultured beta proteobacterium | reverse complement strand
GGGCGAATGGATGTCCATGATGCGCAATAAAGGTTTTACGCTACTTGAAACGCTGGTCGCACTGGCTATTATTGGCATTTCCATGGCGGCGGCAATGCGTTCTACTCGTTTTGCGGTGGATACCGTAAGCGATCTGAAGGCGCGTACGGCGGCGGCTTGGGTAGCGCAGAATGTAACTAATCAACTGCTGGCTTCGCACCTCTTCCCAGAGCCGGGTTCTTTGGGTGGTAAAGCCACGCAGGGAACGCAAGAATTTAATTGGCGACAGGAAGTGACGGTCACGCCGAATTACAGTTTTAGGCGAGTTGAAATCAAAGTTTTTTTGCCGACCCATCCCGATCATGCGCTTTCTAGTCAGGTCAGCTATGTGGCGCTCAACCAGAACTGAGTTGGCCTCTGGACGTGTGCAGGGCGGGTTTACGCTGCTGGAAATTTTGGTCGCTATGGCGCTGTTTGCCATCGCCAGCGTAATCGCCTACAGCGGGCTAAATGCGGTCATTTCGACCAAGGCGGCGCTAGAACAGGAAATACGTTTCTGGCGAGATTTGGGGCAGGTTTTTGATCGAATGGAAATGGACTTCGTACAAATTGTGCCGCATGTATTCCGCAGCAGCCAAGCTAAGACCTATCCGCCTTTACAGGGAAGTCGATCTGAGCGTAATGGTTTTTTTATCGAACTGTCGCGTTATGACGAAGCGCGCATTCCGGTACGTGTTGCCTATCGGTGTGACGATAAGGTATTAAATTTTAGCCTTGAACCGATCAATGCTCGTCCCTCCGTCGCTGGTGCGCCCGCCCCATCAGCCCCCGTTCATCCCTTGCTGAATAACGTCGAGCAATGTGAGGTGGCTTATCTTGGCGCAGACAATGCCTGGCTTGCTGCCTGGTCAGAAAAACAGGCCGGACTTAAACCCAAAGCCATCCGTATTCGTTTGACCTTGGGCGGTCGTGGTCAATTTGAACGACTGTATTATCTGCCATGAGAACACCCCCGCCTTCTCTTGGGAAAGAGCGCGGAATAGCCGTTATTTCGGCCATTCTGATCGTAGCTTTGGTCGCTTCGCTGGCTTTTTCCTTGAGCGCACGCGAGCGCCTGTGGCTGAACCAAATGGAGAATCGCAAGGATTTATCGGCGGCTCAAGCCGTCGCTTTTGCCGCCATTGATCTGGCGCGTCTTGCCCTACGTGACGATATGCGTAATAGTCAGTCGGATCATTGGCTCGAAACATGGACGGTTCCCATTCCTCCAATCAATGTCGAAGACGGCAAGGTCAGCGGACATCTGGTTGAAATGCAAGGGCGTTTCAATTTGTTTAATCTGCAAAAAGGCGGCAAGATCAACCCGACAGGGGTGGCGGCGTTTCAAGCCTTGCTGGTTGTACGGAATTTGCCCATCGACTGGGCCGATAAAATTGCGACGGCCTTAGCGAGTCAGGCCGCGATGTTAGAGGGGCAACAAAACGGAGTGCAAAATTTTGACCGTATGTTGCCGGTTGCCAATCTCTCTGAATTAGCCAACTTGACCGGCATCGACGCGGGAAAGCTGGCGGCACTGGACTCTTTGGTGACCATCCTGCCGGGATCAACCGCCGTCAATGTCAATTTTGCCCCGCCCGAAATTTTGGTGGCGATCACGCCGGGACTGGCACTCGGCGAAGCCGAGCAGATCGTCAGTCGGCGTGCGTCGGCGCATTTCAAAACTTCGCAGGACTATGTCAGTGCCTTGCCGGAACGTCTTCGCTCGCTTTCTGGGCGTTCTTCTTTTATTGTTGAAAGCAACTATTTTTTATCTGAAGTAGAGTCATGGTTTGGTCGGGCGCATTGGCGTTTTCATGCCTTGATCTACCGTCAGCAAAACAGGATGCCCGAAGTCCTTTGGGTCAAGCGAATATAACGAAAATGAGTGACACAAATCTTAAACGAACGAGCCGATCATGCCTTCTCTATTAACCAGAGCTTTCGTGACCTCGTCTGCCCGCATCCACACCTTGGTGCCCATTTTGCCGGGCTGGCTGGAAAAAATAGGGTTGGTTCTGCTGTGTTGGCAATTCGCTGGAGTGTTCTGGGGGCTGTTCGCCCCGGCGACAGACCCTATCAACCTCGCCATGCCACGACAAAGCGCTGACCAGAGCGTCGTCAATCGGGCCGCGTTTCTG
>CAIWVX010000292.1 GCA_903916205.1 uncultured beta proteobacterium | reverse complement strand
GGTTTTGAGTGCTATCCGAGCGGAAGGTGCGCAAGATGAAGCCCTTGCTCACGGATGGGTGCTTAAATTCCGTGCGATAATTGCGCCTCTTTTAACGACCGCTTAATCGCCTTTCTTGCCGCCGAGAAAGACGCCCACCGCTCATGACCGAATTCTTAATTGCCAACATGGCTCCGATCATTTTTGCTTCGATGATCATTTTTCTGCTCGTCGGCTTTCCGGTGGCTTTTGCTTTGGCGGCCAATGGCGTGGTTTTTGGGCTGATTGGGATTGAGCTTGGGCTTATCGGGCCGCAGATATTTCAAGCGTTGCCGGATCGCATTTATAGCGTGATGTCCAATGAAACCCTGCTGGCGGTTCCCTTTTTTACCTTCATGGGCTTGATTCTTGAACGTTCGGGCATGGCCGAAGATTTGTTGGACACCATTGGCCAACTGTTCGGCCCGATTCGTGGTGGCTTGGCCTTTGCCGTGATTTTGGTCGGTGCGCTGCTGGCCGCGACCACCGGCGTGGTGGCCGCTTCCGTCATCTCGATGGGGTTGATCTCCTTGCCGATCATGTTGCGTTACGGTTACGACAAACGTCTGGCCTCGGGCGTGATTGCCGCCTCTGGCACGCTGGCGCAAATTATCCCGCCGTCGCTGGTGCTGATCGTCATGGCCGACCAACTCGGCAAGTCGGTTGGCGACATGTACAAAGGCGCGTTCATCCCCGGCCTCGTGCTCACCGGGCTGTATCTCGTTTATGTGATTTTAGTGGCGCTATTCCGCCCCAAGTGGGCGCCGGCTTTACCCTTAGAAGCCCGTCTTTTCCGCGAACCCAACGGCAAAACGGGCGGCACTTCGCTGCTGGTTTTAACTCTTTTATCGGTGCTGGCGGGCGTCGTGTTTTGCAAAACCCGTCCCGCCGAGGCGGCGCTTGACGAGTTAATTATTCTCGGCACGATGGTCGGTATTGGCGTGCCTTTTGTCGTCGCCCTGATCAACAAAACACTGAAGCTCGGTTGGCTGTCGGCGATGGCGGAAAAAGTCACCTTTGTGCTCATCCCGCCACTGGCGCTTATTTTTCTGGTGTTGGGGACTATTTTCTTGGGCATCGCCACGCCGACCGAAGGCGGGGCGATGGGTGCCGCCGGGGCGCTGATCATGGCGCTGATGCGCCGACGTTTAAACGGCTCATTGCTCAAACAAGCGATGGACAGCACCGCCAAACTCACCACCTTTGTGCTCTTCATCCTGATTGGCGCGCGCGTTTTTTCGCTGACTTTTTACGGCGTCGATGGTCACCTGTGGGTCGAGCACCTGCTCGGCAACCTGCCGGGCGGCCAAATTGGCTTTTTGATCGTGGTCAATAGCCTCATTTTTGTGCTCGCCTTCTTCCTCGACTTTTTCGAGCTGTCGTTCATTGTGGTGCCACTGCTCGGGCCGGTGGCGCAAAAACTGGGGATTGATCTCATTTGGTTCGGCGTCCTGCTTGGCGTCAATATGCAGACTTCGTTCATGCACCCGCCCTTTGGCTTTGCGCTCTTTTACCTACGCTCGGTGGCCCCGGCCTCGGTTAAAACCACCGACATTTACTGGGGAGCCATTCCCTTCGTTTTGATCCAGATCATCATGGTCGCACTGGTGATCCTCTTCCCGCAGATGGTGACGTTTGGACTCGCCACGGAAAGCACGGTTGATCCTAATTCCATCACCATTGAAATTCCGGCCTATGAGTTCGATACGCCGGAGGTGGCATCGGGTACTCGCCCCAAATAGCTTGGCGTGAGTGCGCTTTACTCTGAAAAAAACCCAACACAGAGGCGCAGAGGCACAGAGGCACAGAGGAAACGCGGATATTTATCGCGAAGCCCCCTTGGAGCGCCGGGTTAGGCTTGCCGCAGAACGAGCGACATCAACCAACGCGCTCAATGCCGCATTGACCGCTTCATTCGTGGGAAATACTTTGGATAACTCGGGTGTCAGTAACACCAAATTGCTGCCCTTCTTGAACTCGGAAAAATGTTTCCCTCGAACGCCTTTCCCAAGATCCTCGCGCCGATATTCGGCGCGCATTTCATCAACTTTCTTCATAAATTTTCCTTTCATTTCCAGTTGCAGGGCGTGCGCTGATAAGGCGATATTTCCCTCGTCGATGAGTGTAGATAACGGCAAGAATCCGCTCCATGCGCGACAGGCCAAACATAAGCCAACGTTCTTCATTAACCGAATGGTCGGGGTCTGGAAAGGTGTACGCCATGGGATCGCCAAACACGGAAGCGGCTTCTTCAAAGCTGACTTTGTGTTTCTTGAGGTTTTGCGTGGCCTTCGCCGGATCGATTTCGAATTCCATGCGCCATTATTCCACGAGACGGGGGAAAATGATGCTTAAGTTGAAGGTAGGAATTGAGACGGGCTCGTTTGATTGCGTTTGATTGCCCTGTCAAAAAAACCCAACACAGAGGCGCAGAGGCGCAGAGGAAACGCGGAGAAAAGCAAAAGCCTTACTCTGTGGCTTTTCTCTGTGCCTCTGTGTCTCTGTGGTGGGGATTGGGGCAAGATAAAACCCCGTCCTGTAAATCCTGTTGATCCTGTCAAAAACAAAGGAAAAAAACCACCACCGCCAGACGTAGGGTGTGAAACGCGAAGCGTTGCGCACCGTTTCAATGGGTGAGACCGCGTGCGCAAAAAATCCTGCGCACCCTTGTCGGGGGTGAGTTAATGACGGGTTTAATGCGCCCCTGAGTTATTTTTTCTTTTTTGAATTTTTTGCCGCGCTTGGGCCATCGGAGTTCGCGTCGATCCCGGAAAAAATCACGCGCTGGCGCGCTCCGCGCCTCCCTCATGGGCGGGTGGACCTCAGGGAAAAGCGAAAGCCCAGGTCGGCGTAGCGCCTGCCGCGGCGCCCCGGGCTGCGGTAGGCAGAACGGAGCCTGTGAGGCCCGGAGCCCCAGGAGCCGCCACGCACGACACGCAAGGCTTCTTCCCCTTCGGGGCCGCGAGGGTTGGTCTGAGTTAATGCGTCGTAGGTTCTTTGCCCGTCGGCACACCATTCCCAGACGTTGCCGTGCATCTGGTACAGACCCCAAGCATTGGCCTTAAAACGTCTCACCGGAACCGTATGAGAACCGTAGTTGGCTTGCTCAGGGTTAATGTCTTTGCCAAAGTTATACGCCGTCAAGCTGCCAGCGCGACAGGCGTATTCCCATTCGGCTTCGGTTGGCAGCTTGGC
>CAIWVX010000291.1 GCA_903916205.1 uncultured beta proteobacterium | reverse complement strand
GACTGATTTAGCCGGTAATGTAGCGGACCCTTATTACACTCAGGCCCCTGCGAACTCGGGCTATAAAGTCGACACCACGCCACCGACGGCCAGTGTTAGCGATAATATTGGGGGTAGCGTGTCGACAGGGGCGGGCGCGCCGATCACTTTCACCTTTACTTTTAGCGATGCAGTCACTTCGTTCTCGGCCGGCAACATTCTTGGCTTAACTAACTTTACTACTACTGCTTTTACAGACGTAAATACGTCTACTCACCTGCAGTGGAAGGTTGCGGGGTATTTTACGGTCGCTGGCACTCGCACCGTTTCTGTGACTAACCTCCCCGACTTGGCGGGTAACGCGATTGTGAGTTCGATTGATACCCAAGGCGTTCTTTGAGTCAGGGTAGGGGGCGCAAAATCTTTTCTTTGCACACGCGGAAACCCCTCATACCTCAACATAGGGCAACCGCGTTCGCAAACCGCTGGTTTGCAAACCCCCAAGGGATTTCCTGCGGGACATGTTTCCTCTGCGCCTCGGTGTCTCTGGAGTGGGTGTTTAATCTCATCAAAGCACCTACCCGCTACGCTGCCTACGGTTGACATGGTGTAACCATACGACTACAGTACAAACCATGTATTCGATCAAGCGCACCGATGGGTTTTCTGCTTGGCTTGATGGTCTGAAAGACCGGATCACTCGGCAGCGGCTCAATGTGCGTCTGCGCAAGGCGATGTTGGGCAATCTGGGTGATGTGAGGTCTGTCGGTGAGGGTGTTGTCGAGATGCGTGAGCATTTTGGTGCAGGATGGCGCATCTATTACATTCAGCGGGGCGAAACATTGATCGTAATGCTCGGCGGAGGCGACAAGTCTACGCAGTCTGCCGATATTGCCAAGGCCATAAAACTCGCGGCCACGATGGAGGAATAAATGATGACCAAGAAAATTCGTATGGCTGACCTTCCTGATTTCGATCCTGCAGAACATCTGAAAGATGAGGACGATATGGCCGCCTATCTCACTGTTATTCTGGAAGAGAATGACTCCGCTTTATTGGCTGCGGCGCTCGGTGATATTGCTCGTGCGCGAGGGATGAGTGACATTGCCCGCGCCTCTGGAATGACCCGTGAAGCACTGTACAGAGCTTTACGACCCGATGCCCAACCGCGCTTCGATACCATCAGCCGGGTCTGTACGGCTCTGGGTGTAAAGCTGGTGGCACAGGCCGTTCGTGCATGAGTCTCCGTTAATCATCGTTTGTTGGACGAGGCCAAAGTCAAAGGTGCGCAAAATCTTTTCTTTGCGCACACGGAAACCCCACATGCCGCAACGTTGGGCAACCGCGTTCGCAAACCGTTGGTTTGCAAACCCTACCCCCTGGGTCAGTTGTAGGTGCGCAAGGTTTCATTTTGCGCACGCGGACGCGCCGAGCTTGAGAATCCACCACAGCAACCGCGTTCGCAAACCGTTGGTTTGCAAACCCTACGAATGGGCGCAGCCGGGACAAGGGTGCGCAAGATTTTTTGCTTGGTTTTGATGCAACGGCCCTCGGCAAAAATCCCTTTGCTGAATTCCGTGCCAGACGGTATGATCATTTTAGAATAAGTCTTACATCTAAGGTGAGCATGGTGAGTATGCGCGGCCTCTTGATTTTGCTTGCCTTCGTCACGACTACGGCAGGGTCGCACGAGCTTTGGTTTGAAAAAGAGGCGAACACGTACATTTTGTATCAAGGCCATCGTCATTCAAGTCATCGCGGTGCCGCATGGGTTCCTTATGCGCCTGGCTCGGTTAAGGGGTTTGTTTGTATTGACGACGATGGCGTGGCTCAACGGTTTGGTCCGGCGCAGGCTTATCCCGCGAAGATAAGCGGTGACTGCGCGACGCTATACACGACATTTTCAACGGGGTTTTGGACTCAAACCGCTTGGGAGACCAAAAATCAAGCCAAGACCGGCCTTTCGGGGGTGATTAAAAGTTGGTATTCCGCAGAATCGCTCAAGCGGATTGAACGCTGGACGACTCACAGCCTTAAGCCGATTGGCTTGGGTTTGGAAATAACGCCGATGTCTAACCCGTTTTTGCTCAAGGCCGGTGACAAGTTGATCGTATTGATTACAGAGGGCGCTCAACCCGTGGCCGGGATTCCGGTGGCTTATGCCGGGGAGGTGCGAGGGTTTTCCGGGGCGGATGGCAAGGTGGCGATTCGCTTGCGTCAAGGCGGTTTGCAATTATTAGCCGCCAGCTTTGAATCCCCCCTGACCGACGGTCAAGCCGATGTGGCTATTCACACGGCGTCGATTCAATTTGAGATCGAAAAATGAAGCTCAAACTGTGGTTTTTTCTGGTTTGTTTGAGTGGTGCGGCGTGGTCGCATGAAATAAAACTGGAGGCGATGCCGCAGACGGCTCAGGTCGTTCGGCTCACCTACGCCGATGGACAGCCTTTTGCTTTTGCGGCGTATGAACTCTACCTTCCCGGCCAAGCGGTGCCGGAACAGGTTGGGCGTACCAACTCACGGGGTCAAGTGGTTTTCGTGCCTGCGGCGCAAACCGAATGGCGGCTAAAAGCTTATTCCGCCGACGGTCATGGCATGGATCAAATAATCACGGTGACGGCCCGTTCGAGCGAAGGGGAAACGCCAAACTCAAATGCAATCCCCCGCCTCTGGTGGCTGATTTCGGGGCTGAGTATGGTCTTTGGTTTGTTTGGGCTAGGGCAACTTTTTTTGCGGAAAAAATCGTCATGAGAAGGGTTTTGGCTCTCGCGCTTTTAGTGCTCTCACCCGCTACTTTTGCGCATCATGGGGTCGCCGGTGTCGGTGCCGCTGGTTTGAATGGCCCCGGTGCGCCCATTGAGTCTGCGGCCTCCAGCGTATTGCCGGCAGGCCAGTCGCTGGCTTATTTCAAGGTGGACGAGGCGCAGTACAAAATAAATGACTGGGCCACGCCAAACGCCAAATACTCGCGCTTCAATCTGCTCGGTCTGGGTTACGGCGTGGCCTCTTGGTTTTCGGTTTACGCCTTTGTTCCTTACAACGAAAAAGTCGATGAGGCCGGCGGTCAAAATTCACGCGGTGTCGCTGATATGTCGATCATGGGACAAATCGGTTTTAAGTACGACAAGGGCTTTAAACGGGTTCCAAAAAACGAAAGTTTGGACGACCTTGAGGATTGGCACTTTTCGCTTTTTGCGGGGAGTTCGCTGCCAACAGGCCAAGCCAACCATCGCCTCAATGACGGGAGTATCAACCCGAGCAAGTCGCTCGGATTCGGCAAGCCTTCGTATTCGCTAGGTTTCACCGCGAGCAAGATGCTCACCGACAGGCTGAGTTTGCACTTGGAAGCCTCTAAACTTCAGTTCAAGACATACACCTACGACACCGGTGAGTCGATGCGTTTTGGTGCGGAAGGGCGCTTCAATACGGCACTGAG
>CAIWVX010000290.1 GCA_903916205.1 uncultured beta proteobacterium | reverse complement strand
TATGTGTACCCACGCACCACGAACAAAATCTTGCGTGCTTTCCTGAAGAGCAAGGGCGTCGCTGATGCCGACATCATGGAAGATTACACGCCTTTCGGCCACTCCGATTACCAGACCATCATCGCTAAAATCAAGAAATTTGCCGGTGAAGGTAAAAAGACGGGCGTGGTTTCAACCATCAATGGCGATTCGAATGTTCCCTTTTACAAGGAACTCGGTAACGCTAACTTGAAGGCCACCGACGTTCCGGTTGTCGCCTTCTCGGTCGGTGAAGAGGAGTTGCGTGGTGTTGATGCTAAGCCACTGGTCGGCCACCTTGCGGCTTGGAATTACTTCGAGTCGATCAAGAATCCAACCAATGCGGCATTCATCAAGTCGTATCAGGACTGGGCGAAGAAGAACAACCTGCCCAAGGCCGATACCGTGGTAACCAACGACCCGATGGAAGCCACCTACATTGGTATTCATATGTGGGCTAACGCCGTCGAAAAAGCCAAGAGCACCGAGGTTAATAAGGTGATCGCGGCGATGGGCGGGCAATCTTTCGTAGCGCCCTCCGGCTTCACCGTGAAGATGGACGAAAAGAATCACCACCTACACAAACCGGTCTTTATCGGCGAAGTGAAGGCGGATGGCCAGTTCAACGTCGTCTGGAAAACGAAAGGCCCAGTCAAAGCCCAGCCGTGGAGCCCGTTCATCGCGGGTAACGACAAAAAGAAGGATGAGCCTGACACCAAGTAAGTCTGAGTTAGTCGCAGTCACTCCTCCGGCAAGTGCCGGGGGAGTTAATAAAAAATCGTAACTACTCAGGTCGTTTTGTATAGGAACAAAGACTTCAACCCGTAGGGTGTGCAGCTTGCTGCGCACGCGGACGCTCAAAATGAACGGTGCGCAACGCTTCGCGTTTCACACCCGCATGGGGGCGTAAATGACGAGGTTAATAAGTACCTGAGCATTTAAAAATCAATGTGTTAACACTATGAAGGCCATAGAGACCGGCGTCTTCAGGCGATACACGCAAGGGTTCCACAACAAAGTATACGAATGAAAAAAATCTTCACCCTCCTGTTGCTTTGCTTCCTCATTGTGCCGCCAGCACAGGCTGCGTTAGATCCGGTGTGGGTGAAGCAACTGTCCTCAGAGGATTCTGACAAAAAAATTGCGGCTATTCAGAAGCTGGTTCACAGTGCCGATGCCTCGGCGCTGAAGATCCTCAAGGCCATGAACGAAGAAGCGTTGTTCGTCGCCAACGATCAAGTCTTCATTCAAGACGGCGAACGGGCCATTGATGTGGTCACCGGGAGCGTCCTTGCAAAATTGCCGTCCAATCCCGAGTCGATCACTATTAACAACCGTGTGCGCAGTGAACTAGCTAGCGCGATGGCGACCCTCAAGCTGTTTGATGCTGATCGCGATTTACGTCTCTCTGCGGCTCGTGAATTGACCACCTCAATGGCCAACGAACCTGATCCGGCGATGGCTCCGCTGCTGTTAAAGGCACAAACCCAGGAGAGCGATAGCCGAATCAAAGCGCTGCTGATTCAGGCTCATGCGCTGACCATCCTCCAGGATTCTGATCCGGCGGTGAGAAGCGCTGCCGCCCACGCTTTGAGCGGAAGCGGCGATCCGAATGTCAAAAATCGGCTGTTCGCGCTGATGCAAAAGGCCAATGAATCGGACATGAATGTGCGAATTGAAGCGGTGCGTGCCTACTACGAAGTGAAGCAGCGGGTTGAACTCGGTGAAACCATTGGCCGAGTTTTCTCCGGCCTGTCGCTCGGTAGCATCTTGCTCTTAGCGGCGCTCGGACTGGCGATTACCTACGGCGTCATCGGCGTCATCAATATGGCGCACGGCGAGCTGTTGATGGTTGGGGCGTATTCAACCTACTTCATGCAGAACGTATTTCGCACCTATCTGCCGGAGCTTTTCGATGGCTATCTGTTGGCGGCCATTCCTGTGGCTTTTTTCAGTGCGGCGGCGGTTGGCGTTTTGCTGGAACGCACCGTGATCCGCTGGCTTTACGGGCGTCCCTTGGAAACATTGCTGGCGACTTGGGGTTTGTCGCTGATGCTCATTCAAGCCGCACGGCTACTGTTCGGCGCGCAGAATGTCAGCGTCGCCAACCCCTCGTGGATGTCCGGCGGTATCGAACTGATCCCCGGATTTATGCTGCCGTTAAATCGCCTTGTCATCATCGGCTTTGGGCTATTTGTTCTGGTTTTAGTGTGG
>CAIWVX010000289.1 GCA_903916205.1 uncultured beta proteobacterium | reverse complement strand
TGGTCACAGAAACGACAGGCTTGGTGTGGCTCCTTAAATCCTACCGCATCGTTATGGAAAGCCGTGGTCAGATTGGCCCTGAGGGATTGAAACCGGACTCTTTTTCGATCAAGCGAAATGAGGCGGAGGTGAGCGAAAAGGCTATTTTCGACTGGGAACAAATGCTGATCCAGGTCGGTGATAGTGCGCCGCAGAACATGAGCCTAGGCGCTCAGGATCTTCTCTCGTTTAATTATCAGCTTGGATTTATGCCCGACCCTAAAGTCAGCAACACGCTGCCGATTACCACCGGGAAAAAATACGGGGTCTATCGCTTAGAAATGCTGGGCGATGAAGAAATCGAAACGCCGGCTGGGGTCATGCGTACCTTGCACCTTCGCGCACCAGGGACGAATACGACGGAACTCTGGTTGGCTTACGATTATTTGCTGCTACCGGTTAAAATCCGTCATACGGACGACAAAGGTGACAGTTTTGTCCAGGTCGCCTTACAAATACAAATGAGTCCATAACAATGCGCTTTACACCTGCTCTGTTTAAACATACCGAAACCCTGCTCTCTGAGTTGTTGCGTTCGACTTTTCCGGCTGACTTGGTGGTTTCGCACTACTTCCGCCAGCATCGTGAACTCGGGCATTCTGATCGTGGTTTTGTCGCCGAAGCAGTTTACTCTGTACTTCGCCGTAAACGATCTTTATCCGCAAGATGCTTCGAGGATTTGACTTCGCGGCGTTTGTTGCTGGCCACGTTGGCCTGTGTTCAAGGCTTGAATCGGCGCGAACTGGATGTGGTTTTGCACGAAGCCGAAGGCAAATGGCTCGCCCGTGCCAAGGCCGTAAAGCTTGAAGATTTACCGTCCGCGGTGCGTCTTGATCTGCCGGACTGGTTGTATGAGTTGCTGGCGGCACAGTTTGATACGGCAGAACTTGAGGCGCTGGCGATTGGACTCAATCAGTCGGCTCCGCTTGATCTGAGGGTCAATGTGCTTAAGGCCGAGCGCAAAGATGTGCTGGCGCGTCTCAATGCCGATGGATTGGTTGCCGAGGTTTGTCGTTATTCCCCCGTCGGCATTCGGCTCATCGGAAAACCGTCGATTTCGCGTCATCCTTTATTTCTCAACGGCAGTTTCGAGGTTCAAGACGAAGGCAGTCAGTTGCTGGGTTTTCTGTTGCAACCCAAACGCGGCGAAATGGTCGCGGATTTCTGCGCCGGTGCCGGTGGCAAAACGCTTCTCTTGGGGGCTTTGATGCGCTCACAAGGTCGCTTATACGCCTTTGATGTCGCCGAAAAACGCTTAGCCAAGTTGAAACCAAGGCTGGCTAAGTCGGGCTTATCGAACGTGCATCCCGTCCGCATCGAATCTGAAAACGATATAAAGATTAAGCGCTTGGCCGGAAAACTCGACCGCGTGCTGGTTGACGCGCCATGCTCCGGCTTGGGAACACTGCGCCGAAACCCCGATCTTAAATGGCGACAGAGCCCGGAAAGCGTGGCTGAACTGACCGTCAAGCAAGCGGCGATTCTTCATGCCGCATCGGTTTTAGTGAAAAAGGGCGGACGATTGGTGTACGCCACATGCAGTTTGCTGGAGGCCGAAAACGAGTCCGTGATCTCAGCCTTTCTAGCGGCTCACCCTGAATTTTCAACACGCTCCGCCACGGCGATCTTGCATAAGCAGGACATCGAAATTGAGTGTGATACCAAGGGCGGTGAGCGCTTGCGCTTATTTCCGCATCGTCACGGGACGGATGGTTTTTTTGCGGCAGTTATGGAACGGCAATGAACGAGAGACAATTATTTGTTTTACTCAACAGGCTGTGGAACGATCTGTCTCACCCCGATTTTTACTGGGTTGCCCTAGCGCTCGCGGTCGTTTTGGCCTGCTCGTGGTGGGTGTCGTTACGCTTGAGGCAGCGCGATAGCCGGAGTGACAAAGCGGGGCGTAGCGTACTCCGCGCCTTTGGCGTCGGAAGCCTTAAACGACTGGCCTTCCCGTTGATTGCGCTGGTGCTTGTCCTGCTGCTGCGAAAAGGTCTGCTGTATTTGCACTGGGATCATCTCAGTCTGCTGTCTCTCGCCAGTCCCTTGCTGATCTCCTGGGCCTTGATTCGAGTCATGGTCTATGTGCTGCGGTGTATTTTCCCCCACGGCGGTTTTTTGACCAGCTTTGAGCGGTTAATCACCTTCGCCATCTGGGGCAGTCTGGTACTCGACATCACCGGTTTTGCCGATCCTTTGATCGAGGTTATCGAACAGATCACCTTCAATATTGGCAAACAGAAGCTTGATCTGTGGATGCTGATGCACGGCAGCGTAACCGTTTGCGGCACGGTATTGATTGCCCTGTGGATTGCCTGCCTCATTGAAACGCGTTTGATGGCGGCGGAACAACTTGACGGCAATATGCGCGAAGTATTGGCTCGACTCACCAAAGCCTTGCTGTCGATTGTCGCCTTGCTTTTGAGCTTGTCATTGGTGGGCATTGATGTAACCGCCCTTTCGGTATTCAGCGGCGCACTGGCGGTCGGGCTCGGCTTTGGTATGCAGAAAATCGCCAGCAACTATGTCAGCGGATTTATCATTTTGCTTGATCGTTCGATTCGCTTGGGCAACCTGGTTGCCGTGGATGACAAGACCTCCGGCACGGTGACCCAGATTACGACGCGCTACACGGTTTTGCGCACCTTGACCGGCACCGAAGTCATCATTCCAAATGAGTACCTTGTCAGCAATATTGTTCGCAATATGTCGTTTACCGATACGCGAGTGCGTCTCGTGTTGATGGTTCCTGTCGCCTACGATGCTGATCTGGAGCTAGCGATGTCGCTGATGGTTGAGGCGGCGAAAAGACAAGCGCGAGTGCTGGCCGATCCGGCTCCCGTTGTCCTGCTAAATCAGTTTGCCGAGAGCGGCATCCATCTCGAACTCGGCTTCTGGATTTCGGATCCCGAGGAAGGAACCGGAAACGTGCGCTCAGAAATTTATTTAGCGGTATGGAAAGCGTTCCGTGAAAACGCGATTGAAATCCCCAGCACCCCGCGTGAATTCCGGCTAACGAATAGCCCCCTATAAATCAGGACAAAAAAATCCCGCGCTATGTGGCGCGGGATAAAGACCCATCATTGATGATGGGTCAGGGAGGGTCAAACATTGCCAGCGGGGGTCGCTGAAGCAACGAACGCATTCTATAAAAGTAGGCTGAAGGTGTCTATGGTGCTTATTCAGTCATTGCGTGACGAAATGTAACAAGCGGATTGAAGGCCAATGGAGATTGTCCAATGGAACCATTTCATCAAAGCACGACGCCTTTCCCCTCCCCGATGGATGCCCCACACTTTTGATGACAGCTCACGCCACATGGCGTGTGTTTAAACTCCAGTTCCCTATTAAAATGGTTTTATGAATTTCGTCAGAGTTAAACCATGATTCCAGATAACGTGCTGCAACGCACTTTTTGCATGCAATACCGCGATGAAACAGCGACGTGTTTTACGCTGGATCTCTATCGCAAACAATACATTGTGACCGTCCGCCATGCCTTGCCCGATGTTGGAGAGGCGGTGACCATTGAAATTCAACACGATATGCAGTGGAAGCCGCTGGTTTGTCGGGTGGTTGGAAGTGCTGCGGGTGAAGTCGATATTTCCGTTCTAGCCCCTTCGCACGCCATTTCTCCGTCGCTAACGCTTGAGCCGAACGCCAAGAATATTTGTCTCGGACAAGACGCTTATTTCCTCGGTTTTCCTTATGGGCTTCAATCTTTAGTGGGCGAGACGAACGCTGATTTTCCCTTTCCGCTGGTCAAACGAGCTTGCGTTTCAATGCTTGCCCTATCACAGGGCGAACCGCGCTATTTGCTGCTTGATGGACATAATAATCCGGGGTTCTCCGGTGGGCCGGTGATTTACTCGCCGAATGGCAACAGTCAGAGCACGATGGTCGCCGCCGTCATCTCCGGCTACCGCTATGCTTGGGATCATGTGTTTGTCGACAACAGGGAAACCGACATGATGATCCGATACAACACCGGAATTATCACCGCCTATTCAATCGACTATGCCATTCAGTTGATTCGCGCCAACCCGATTGGGGCGCTACTTGAATAATCGGCCACGGACGGCATGAGGCGTTGATGCTGTTAAGTTGCCGCTCAATGCGGCAAGCCGGCATTCTGCCCTCGCTCGATACCACTCAACGTTGGTGCGGATTAGGGCTGCTGGCACTGGCTAGCGCCGTGCTTTACCCTCTAGCGCTCGGCGTCACACCCTATGATCCCTATCGCTGGGGCTATGGCGATTTCTGGTTTCTTGGCGCATTGCTGAGTCTGTCGCTGGCGGCTTC
>CAIWVX010000288.1 GCA_903916205.1 uncultured beta proteobacterium | reverse complement strand
GCCTTGCTAGAAAAAGGCGGGGGATATTTTGCAAACCTTCCTTACGTTATAATCGCCCTCTCTCAGTCGGCAAATTTGATCTGGTGATCCTCACGATTTTAGGACTGCCGCCCTCCTTTCAGGTGGGAATACTCAGGAAAATGGATGAATCTACGCTACTTTTTTGTCATGGCTTGTGTACTCACCTGCGCTCAGGCTCTGGCAGAGGAGACCAAGGCGTCTCCTCCATCGTTTGAGTCGCCTGAATTATCCGAAATCAAATCCCCCGAACTTTCCATCCCACGGCTTGAATCAGAGCGCGAGAAAACATCGACCATCGAAGAGCGTGATCCGCCCATTACGCCCGATCTGGCCGCTGAGCCTGCCAATAAGACGTTTTTACCGCCACCTTCGGACTCTGGCGAGAGTGGCCAAGCGCTACCTGTCATTGAGTTAAATGAAAGAATTAAGACGGCTGAAGCGGTTGATCTGATTCGTGATTCGAAAGATATTTTCCAACGGATACGCAATGGCTTTTCGATGCCGGATATCCGTAGCGATCTGGTTTTGTATCATCAGCAGTGGTATCTGAACAGGCCGGATTATTTACGTCAGATGGTCGAGCGTAGCCGCCTTTATCTGTACCACAGTGGTGAAGAGATTGATAAGCGTGACATGCCTATGGACTTGGCGCTGCTGCCGATGGGTGAAAGCTCCTACAATCCGATGGCTTATTCGCGTGCCAAGGCTTCCGGCCTGTGGCAGTTTATTCCTTCGACGGGCAAGCGCTATAAACTCGATCAGGATTGGTGGAAAGATGAGCGGCGTGACATTGTGGCCTCAACGGCAGCAGCACTGGAGTATTTGCAGTCAATCTACGAAATGCATGGCGACTGGCAATTGGCGCTGGCCTCGTATAACTGGGGAGAAGGTGCCGTTGGCCGGGCGGTCAATAAAAATCGGACACTGGGTCTACCCGATAACTACATGAGTCTGAACATGCCGCGCGAAACAAAAAATTATGTTCCCAAGTTGCAGGCACTAAAAAACATTTTCAGTAACCCGAACATCATGGCTGAGTTGAATATTCCAAGAATACCGAACCGTCCCTATTTTGGCACCATCACCAAAGCCACCCATATTGACGTTAAAGTCGCGGCCCGATTGGCCGAGATGCCGGTGCAGGAATTTGTTGCGCTGAACCCATCGCACAACCGCCCGGTGATCTTGTCTGAAACGCCAATGGTCATTCCAACGGACAAGGTTGATACGTTTATCAGCAATCTTGAAGCGCATGAAGAGAACAACAAACCGCTTTCTTCTTGGCGGTCTTACACCATGCGCCCCGGTGAAAAACTTGAATCCATTGCGCCGCGTTTCGGCATGACCGTTGCAAATCTCAAAGCCGTCAATGGCATTAAAGGGCGGATTACGCTCAATCCGGGCTACACGTTACTGGTGGCGGGTAAAAACAAGGGGGATTCATTTGATATGACGCGGCTGCCCGAGCAACCGCGTCTGCCGGATGCGGATCCTGTTCCGGCCAAAAAAACGACTGCAGTCACGCGCTTCCATACGATTCGCAAGGGCGATACCTTGCCCTTAATCGCCAAAAAATATGGGACGACGGTGGTGGAACTCAAGCGCATCAACGCACTGCGCAGCGACCAGCTCAAACTAGGGACTCAGATCATGTTGCTTGCTGCCCCAAAGTTGCCATTGCCCGCAAACAAAATAAAGCCCAGCAAGGTCAATACACGAGCTATTCAACGGGTAAAAAATAATAAATCGTAATGATCTTGCCATCTTTTCATTGAGGAATTAAGCCGCTTTTTTGTTCAGCCGAGCGTTTTGGCTGTTGTTGCTGTAAAAGCTTGGTGTGTCGTCATTGACGGCAGTACTCAGTTTGGCACGACAAGCGCATTCAAATTTTGTTTGTTAGTGGGCTTCTGCTAAAATGCCGCTTCTTCTGGAGAGGTGGATGAGTGGTTTAAGTCGCACGCCTGGAAAGCGTGTGTGGGATAACATCCCACCGCGGGTTCGAATCCCGCCTTCTCCGCCACAAAGTCTGAAGAAGCCGCCTTGTGCGGCTTTCTCTTCGTAGGCCCTGACCATCTCTTCATCGAGTCCAATCGTCGTCACAAAGTAACCTCTCGCCCAGAAATTCTCACCTGTAAAGTTCTTCGTCTTCCCAGCAAATCGTCTCGCTATCGATATCGCACTCTTCCCACTCTTCCCTTTGATATAGCCAACAACATACGACACCGAGTACTTCGGCGGAATACTGATACAGATAGGCACATGATCAGACATCAGATGCCCTTCCACCACCTCGCACTCCTTCTGTGCCGCCAACTCCCGAAATATCTCGCCAAGAGGCTTACGAATAGCTCCGAAAATCAGCTTCTTTTTCCTCTTCGATATAAAAACAATGTGATATTTGCAATCCCATTTGGTATGGCAAAGACTCTGGTACTCTCTCATGGGAATGAATTTTGAAAGTGTCAAG
>CAIWVX010000287.1 GCA_903916205.1 uncultured beta proteobacterium | reverse complement strand
GGCGTGTCGTTTTACCGACAGGGAAACGACCTAATTACCCCTTCAAGTGCGCCATTGCAGCCGCCAATGCCTGATTCTGAGGTTAATTGACTCGGCGCATCGGAATTCGAAGCAGCCTATACCCTCAATCTACGGAAACTTATTTTTACGCGTTTGCCGAGGGGGCGTTCTTTTCCCTCAGCCGCAAGGGGTCACCGTCACGGCGATGTCTAAATTGTGTTCTTCGCCGCCAAGAATGACGCCGCGTAATGGGGAGATGTCACCAAAGTCGCGGCCCCACGCTAGGGTGATGTGCTGGGTATCGGGAAGGAGGTTGTTCGTTGGATCGAAGTCGACCCAGAGGCCGCCGTAGGTGTCTGGGCAAAAGACGGAAACCCAGGCGTGCGAGGCATCGGCTCCGATCAGGCGTTCTTGGCCGGGCGGTGGTTGGGTGAGTAGGTAGCCGCTGACGTAGCGTGCCGGAAGCCCCAGCGAGCGCAGACAGGCTAGCATCAGGTGGGCAAAGTCTTGGCAAACACCGCGTTTGGCCTCAAGTATTTTGAGTACCGGGGTGGAGACGGTGGTGGCCTTGGGGTCGAATTCGAATTCGCTGTGAATGCGTGTCATCAGGGCTTGCACGGCTTCAAGCAAGGGACGTTTGGGTGGGAAACACGGTCGGGCAAAGGCCGAGAATTCATGTTTGATGCGCACATAGGGCGATTCAAAAAGAAACGGGTTGGCCTCCAGTAAAACCGGCATGGCCCCGTAGCTTAGTTTTTCTCGTACCGATTCCCAAGGCGGTGAATCAATGAGGCCGCAGGGCGTTGAATCGGGATTTCGTTTGAGAGGTAAGTGCGGACGGACGTCGATGGTGCTTTCAGCGCGAACGATAAGTTGGCTGTGTGCGGCTTCGATGGAGAGTTCGGTAATGGGGTTGCCGAAGGAATCAAAGCGATTGCGTTGCACCGTCGGCAAGGGGTCGATGCTCAGGTGATGGGCTAGACAGGTTTGCCACAGGCAATCACGCGGGGAAAGGTGCAGGTGCTGATGCGACAGTGAGACCGGGCTTTCGTAGGTGTACTTCGTTTCGTGAACCACATGATAAAGGGCGGGGGCTGACCGGGTGGACATTTCAGGCGGCCAGCGTTTGTCGGCCAACATCCCCGACGTGGGTGAAGTAACGCAAGGCCAAGCGATCCGAAAGATTGGCCGCCGCTAAAGAAACCGCGTCAAGCCGTGCGGCGAGGTCGAGACAGGCGTCGCTATTTTGGCCGTTGCTAAAATCAATGTTCTCCAGACGCGCTAGATCAAACGCCTGTAAATGCGCCGAAGCCTGTTGCAAGGCATTTTCAATCGCTTCGTTCGGTTTTCTGGGGAGGCGGCCAAGGTAGCGTTCAATGGTGTTCAATTGAAAAATGACGGCGTGCGGATTGGCTTCTTCAAAAACGATTAGGTTGAGTGCCGGTAAAAGTTCGGGTTGCGCCATGTAGCGCGAGCGGTAGGTAATGCTGCTGTCAGCGAGCTCGAGCAGCCAGTCGAGGCTACCGACGGCGCGTGTTGATTCAAGCCGTAAAAAGCCACTGATGGCGCTCGCCAGAAAAATCAAGCGCTCGGTGCGTCGACCGATAATCAGAAAACGCCAGCCGTCATCGCGCGTCATGTCGTCCATAGCAAAACCCGCCAGAGCCGAACTGGCGAGTAGGGTTTGATCAAGAAAGGCCAGCGCATCGCTGATTTCTGAACGGTCGACGTCGTAACGTTGTAACTCGCGTTGCAGGCGGTTCAAGGCGTGCCAGTTGTCTAACGAAAAGCGCTCGCGAATTTGTGTGCCAACCCACAACAGGCGGCGAATGTTACCGGCTAGACCGTCGCCCCAGCTTTCGTCGCAAATGGCGGAGAGGATTCTTTGCTCAAATTCGGTCGGCGCTTTGGTGGTTTGGGGTTCGCTGTCGGGATCGAGTTCGGGCAGTAGTTTGAGTGTGCTACAGAGGTCAATGGCCGATGTTAACGCCGGTAACGTGTCGGCATTGGCACTGATTAGGCGCGAGAGATTGAGGCGCAGAAAACGCGCCGTACTATCACAGCGTTCGGTGTAACGCCCGAACCAATAGAGGTTTTCAACCACTCGCGACGTCAAATTGCTGCCCCCGCGAATGAGATCGGCCTTGGTCAGCGACGGTTTGAGCAGGCTGAAGGTGCTGACTTCACTTTCGCTCAAAACCCAGGTGTCTTTGCTTGAGCCGCCGCTACGCATTGAAATGAGACGCGCCTTGGAGGCGGCGGCAACGCGCGTTAATCCGCCGGGCATCGTCACGTAGCCGTTCGCCGTGGCGGTGACAAAGACCCGCAGAGCCATGCCACGAGGGAGCAGTTTGCGTTCATGCGTCGTGCTCCAGGCCGGCGTTTGCGAGAACGTCACGAGTTCTTGCGCGACGTAAACCTGTGGGCGTGCGCGTAAACGTGCAATCAGCCTCTCACGGGCTTTGCCCTTTAATTCGTTGCCAAAAACAGGTTCCATTCGTTGCGAAGGAAACGCGCCTTTGATGACTAAATGATCGAGATTTTCGAGGGTGAATTCGAGCGCCGCTTGCTCGCCACACCACCAGGTACCAACCGAGGGCATGTCGAGCGTTTCGCCAAGCAATTTTTCGCAAGCTCCCGGGAGAAAGCCCGGCAGAGCAGGGGATTCGAGTAAGCCACTGCCGAGAGCGTTGGCTACCAGAACATGCCCGGCACGCACGGCTTGCAACAAGCCGGGAATGCCCAAAGCGGAATCACCGCGCAGTTCGAGTGGGTCGCAATAGGTGTCGTCCAGACGGCGCAGAAGGGCATGAACGCGGAGAAGCCCGGTTAAGGTTTTTAAATAAACTTTTTCGCCACGCACGGTTAAATCTTGCCCTTCGACCAAAGGATAACCGAGGTAACGGGCGAGATAGGCGTGTTCGAAATAGGTTTCGGTGTAAGGGCCGGGCGTCAGCAAAACGACGAGCGGCGGCGTGTTTTCGTGTGGGGCGGATTGGGCCAAGTTTTCTTGTAAAGCGCGAAAAAAAGCGGCCAGATGCTGCACGCGCCTTTCGCGGAATTGTTCGGGAAAAGCGCTCGAAACAATGAGCCGGTTTTCCAGTGCATAACCAGCACCCGAAGGGGCTTGCGTGCGGTCGCCAATAACCCACCAGCGGCCATCCGGCGAGCGTGCCAAATCTGCGGCGTAGAGATGAAGCCAAGTGTTATTGACCGGTTTGACGCCCTGGCAGGGCAAAAGAAAACAAGGGTGACCATAAACCAGCGCCGGAGGCAGGGCGCCCTCCTTGAGCAAGCGTTGTTCGCCGTAAAGGTCGCCCAGCACGGCGTTGAGCAGACGAGCCCGTTGGGTGATGGCGCGTGAAATCGACTCCCACTCATCACCGCTTAAAATGGTTGGCAGGGGATCGAGTTCCCACGGACGATCAGCACCGTTCGGATCGGCATAGACGTTGTAGGTGACACCGTTTTCCTGCACACGTCGATGCACCAGATCAAGCCGATGACGCATTTGCTCGGGCGTGGCCGAATTAAGGTGCTCGTAAAAGGCACGCCAGGAGGGCCGTAGCTCGCCATTCTCGGCGATCATTTCATCGAAACGGTCGCCCTTTTTGGCATAGGTCGAAAACAAGGAACGCGCCATAAGAAGAATCGACGGAGATTACTCTTCGCAAAAAATAGGAGTGCCGAAGTCTAGCGTAAACCGCGAAAAGCTGTTGCGGCTGAAGGATTGTTTTCAGGGCAATCGTTGAGCAAGAACCGAACCGAGGAAGCGCGACGGGTGGAGTGCGCCAAGATTGTACTCGTGTGCCCTGCGGGACGGCATGATCGTCCGTGGTCGGGCAAACCGGCGATCTATCCCGTACCGGAATTGCGGCAGCGTATTCTCAAGCAACTTGAAGCACGCCTCCGGCAGGGCTGTCCGGCGGGGACGGCGGAACGTTGGCGCAAGCACTCGGTGTTTCGGACGACGTTGTTTGGCGTGTTTTGCGCAAGGAAGGCATCCAACTTCGGCGGCATCGGTCGTGGTGCGTGAGCACGAATCCCGAGTTTTCGGCTAAGGCGGCGGACATCGTCAGGTTGTATCTGAGCCCACCGGAAAATGCCTTTGTGCTCAATATCGACGAGAAGCCCTCGCTTCAGGCGCTGGAAAAAAGACTGAGTATGTCTGCACCAGTAGCGGCAAAATTGTGCGAGGCATAAAGGCTTCCGCGAGTTGGCTCAACCAAGTCGAAATCTGATTTAGCATTCTCTCTCGCAAGACACTGAACGGCGCAACTCAATCACGCCGGTACAATCACGCCATGCGCCAACACGGGGCCGTTGAAACCAGCCTTCACTGCGGCATAGATGTTGTTTTTGCCGACGACCAGATACGCGCTCGAACCCACCATACCGCACACAACTTCTCCGTCGTGCGTCACTTCGCCCGCAACCTCATTCGCTATGCGCCCGTAAGCGCAAAGGTAGCCTCAAAGTCCAGCGCCTCGGCGCGGCATCTTCCATCGCTTACCGCGAAAAACTACTCGGTCTTCTATAAGAATTCGTGCGATTGCCCTGGCTGATTCACTAAGTTGGCCTGTTAAAATGATGATTTTTATGAAAGTCTCACGTGGACGTTTTAATCCTGATCAAAGCACTCATTCTTGGCGTCGTCGAGGGACTCACTGAGTTTCTGCCAGTCTCGTCAACCGGGCACCTGATTCTGGTTGGCGATCTGCTTGGTTTTAATGATGAGCGTGGAAAACTGTTTGAAATTGTTATCCAGTCAGGTGCCATTCTTGCTGTGAGCTGGGAATACCGGGCCAAGTTCAGCGAAGTTTTGGGCGGATTGACGCACGAGCGCTCGGCTCAACGCTTCGTCATTAACATGGCTGTGGCTTTTCTCCCGTTGGCTATTCTCGGTCTCTTTTTTGGCAAAGCCATCAAGACTCATTTGTTCAATGCCCCAACCGTCGCCAGCACATTCATCTTAGGCGGCCTGATTATTCTATGGGCAGAACGGCAAAAGCATAAAATCCGCGTCGAATCGCTTGACGATTTGTCGCTGCTCGATGCGCTTAAACTCGGATTGGCTCAAGCGCTGGCCTTGATCCCTGGCACCTCGCGTTCGGGGGCGACGATTATCGGCGGTTTGTTTTTTGGCTTGTCACGCCGTGCCGCTACCGAATTTTCTTTTTTTCTGGCGATTCCAACATTGATCGTCGCCACGCTATACCAGCTTTACAAAGAACGTGCGTTGCTCGCCTTTGACGATCTTGGTATGTGGTTGGTCGGTTTTGTCGCCGCTTTCATCGCCGCCACCTGTGCGGTACGTGCCCTGCTGCGCTACATCAGCACCCATGATTACAGTATTTTTGCGTGGTACCGCATCGCTTTCGGGATGGTCGTCCTGATGACCTGGAAGCTTGATTTAATCCTGTGGGCTGGATGAGTCTAGCTTTAGCTCGTCACCGCGCAGCGTTTCGGTTCAGCGTTTCGCGGCCCAGAAGCGAAAAATGTCGGTTACCGCTTGCGCTAAATCATCCTCGCAGCCATTGATCAATTCTTCGCGAGCCTCGTTCTCTGGCCATTCTTGGCCACATTCGCGTGCGGCGACTTCAGCTTCTCCCGTCAGAACGATTACTGGAAAAAGGCGTTCGTCAAGATAGCTAATTTCTTCGTTTATCTTGTCGCTTATCTTGTCGTTCTCTTTTGTTTCGCCAAGAAATTCAAACCAGTCTTCTTCGGCGGCATCAACACCCACTAAATAAGCTTGGCACCAGGGAAGATAGTCACTTAACCCGTGTTCATCATTTTCTTTGGGATAGAGGAGGAGAAGGGGAGGAATTCCTGCCGCCAGTTCGGCCTCCAGAGACGTGGCTAGATGGCGTAGTAAGCCGGTGGCTTCTTGACCTGCGGCGGTTGCTAGTGCGGCATCGCTGCCAAGAATATCGGGGAGCCACTGTTCTTCAGGGAGGGCTTGTGGGCCGGACAGCACCGCGCACAGGAATCCCTGAATTTCGTCAAGGCACATGGCCTCACTAAGTGCAGGGTCGTCGAGTAACTGTTCAAGGCGGTCAAGTTGTTCGTCGGCGAGTTGGGCTGGCGGTGATTTTTTGGCGTTCATGGGTTCAGCTTCGTGTATTGAATTGTGTGGAAAATTCGGCAAGCTCCACTCTGGGGGCGGGCTTCCAGCCTTTTTGCCGATGCTCGGCGACAACGTTGGTAAAGATGCCCCCACGGACGAAAAACTTGGCGGTAAGCCGCATAAAACGCGGTTTGGTTGCTTTGACTAGATCATTCAAGATGCGGTTGGTCACGTCTTCGTGGAAACAGCCTTCCTCGCGAAATGACCAGATATATAACTTGAGACTTTTGAGTTCAACGCAGGTTTTGTCTGGAATGTAGTCGAGAATCAAGGTGGCAAAATCGGGTTGGCCGGTTTTCGGGCAGAGACAGGTGAATTCGGGAATTTCCATATGAATCTGGAAGTCGCGCTGGACGGCCGGATTGGGGAATGTTTCGAGTGTTTTAGCTGGTTTGGTCGTCATTTTTGGTCTGTCTTAAAGCGAATTGGCTTAGCAAAATGCTATTATATGCGCCGTATTCTGCCGATGCGTTAAAAGAGCCGCACCATTCATTACTTTCACGAAACTTCGCCCACGCAGCCCTTCTGGCTGCGTTCCATTTCATGCGCCTGACAAAACTCAAACTTGCTGGATTCAAATCTTTTGTCGATCCGACAACGATTTTCTTGCCGGGGCAGCTGGTCGGTGTCGTTGGTCCCAATGGTTGCGGAAAATCAAACGTTATTGATGCCGTGCGTTGGGTGCTTGGCGAATCAAAAGCCTCTGAGTTGCGAGGCGAATCAATGCAGGACGTTATTTTTAACGGCTCCGGCGGACGCAAGCCGGTGTCGCGGGCAGCGGTCGAGTTGGTCTTCGATAATTCACTCGGGCGAATTGCCGGACAGTGGTCGCAATATGCCGAATTGTCGGTTAAACGCTTGCTGACCCGTAGCGGGCAGTCCGAGTATTACATCAACAATCTGCACGTTCGGCGCAAGGATATTACGGATCTTTTTCTGGGTACGGGCCTTGGGCCGCGAGCCTACGCCATTATCGGTCAGGGCACCATTTCGCGCATTATCGAAGCCCGTCCTGACGAGTTGCGGGTCTTTCTCGAAGAAGCGGCGGGCGTCACAAAATATAAAGAGCGGCGTAAAGAAACGGAAAATCGCATTGCCGATACGCGCGATAATTTAACGCGCGTTGAGGACATCCGTATTGAACTGGGTTTGCAGATGGAGCGCCTCGAAGGGCAAGCCGCCGTGGCCCGTCAATACCGCGCTTTCCATGATGAGCTGACGCGCAAGCAGCAGGTTCTATGGTTATTGCGGCGCAATGACGCTCAAGCCGAGCGCGAGCGCGTAGCGCGTGAGGTCGAACGGGCGGTGATCGAGCTTGAAGCGCAAAATGCCGCTTTGCGCGAAATCGAAGCCCGCTTGGAAGAGGCGCGGGAGCGCCACTTTGCCACCAGTGACGGGGTGCAAACCGCGCAGGCCGACAATTACCGAGCCAGCGCCGAAGTGGCGCGTCTTGAGGCTGAAATTCGCCATCGTCGCGAATCGCAACACGAATATGAATCACGATTGACGCAGCTCAGTGCGGATCAAGTGCAGTGGCAGGCGGATGTCGAAAAATTCGCTGTCGACCATGCCCGCTGGCTCGAACTTTCGGCCTTGGCGGCGGATCGGGTAGAGCAGGGTGAAATGCGTCTGGAGGCACAGCAGGCGCGTTTGCCTCTGGCTGAAGAAGCCCACACTAAGGGGCAAGAAGGCGTTAATCAGCAGCGTGCGGTGATGGCTCAGGCGGAACAACATTTGCACGTTGAGATGACAAATCGCGGCCACGCCCAACGTTCGCTTCAAATTATTGCCAGTCGCCGTGATCGCTTAAATCAGGAGCGTGAAGCGTTGCCGGAGCCGGATAGCGTCGAGTTTGAGTTCAAGCAGGAAACGCTAGCCGAGTTACGCGAACGAATCGCCGAAGTTCAAGAAGACCTGATTATCAAACAACAGGAATTACCCCAATTTGAACAGCAACGTCGTGATGTGCTGGCGGCGGTGCAACATGTTCAGAAAGAACGTGCTGAGGCACAGGCCCGCCGTTCGGCGCTGGAACAATTGCAAAAGCGCGTTCAGGGGGATGGCAAACTCGGTGACTGGCTGCATCGGCACCGCTTAAATCAGCATCAACCGCTCTGGAAATCCTTGCATGTTGAAGCCGGTTGGGAAGACGCCGTCGAGGCGGTTTTACGCGAGCGGCTCAGTGCGCTAGCCGCGGAGAACGCGGATGTGGCGTGGAGTAAAGATCGGCCGGGTAGCAAATTAACCGTGTTGTTACCGGTTGAAGGGGCAACGGCTCAGGCCGGTGCTGATCGCTTGCTGAATAGAATTCGTTGCGATGACTCTAAAATTTCGGCCATTCTTTCCGACTGGCTGGGCGACGTGTCTACCGCCCCTGATTTGGCGAGCGCCCTAGCGACTCGGGAGCGATTGAGCGGCGCAGCCTGTTGCGTGACGCCTGAGGGTGATATCGTCAGTCGTCAGAGCCTTAGCTTGTTTGCTCCCGACGCCGCAGAACACGGTTTGCTGGAACGTCAGCGCGAAATAGAGGCGTTGTGTGGCTTGATCGCTCAACGAGAGGATCGGGTTGAGCAGGAACAGGCGCGACTGGCTGAAATTGAAACGCGCATGGAAGATGCCCAGAATGCTTTGCAGGCGGCGCGCAAAACACTCAACGATCTTCAGGAACAAGCGCATGCCATTCAAGTTGAGACGCTGAAGTTATCGCAGGCACTGGATCGTTTTCGCGAACGGCAGGCGCAGATCGACGCCAGTTTGGTCGACATGGCGGTCGAGGAAGAAACGGAAAACGAGCGGCTTTTCATCGCCGATGAGTCCATCGAGAGCGAGCAAGAGAAGATTCGTGAATTACAAGGGCGGATGGATGTCGCCAAGGCTCGGTTTGAAGAGACCGAGCGCACGCTTCGCGATGAGCGTGAGCGGGTTAATGCGGCGGAACGCGAGTTACGTGAAGCTCAATTTGCACAGCGTGAGTCCAGTAATAAGCTTGAAGAAATCAGCAATAACCGCGAATTAGCGTGTAAACAAATTGATCGCATTGTCGAAGAATTGGCCCGCTGTACCGAAACGGCGGAGGCCATGCAATCTGAAGATCTTGAACCTCAACTGCAACACGCACTTGATCAGCGGGTGATTTGCGAACAGGCGCTGGCGGCGGCGCGTGGTCATCTGGAAACCGCCACACTGGATTTGCGTGCGCTTGAGGAACAGCGCATGAAGGTCGAGCTTAGTCTGGAGCCGATGCGCGAGAAGATTAACGAACTCAAACTGAAGGAACAGGCCGCCCGTCTTAACTATGATCAACTGGCCATTCAATTGATCGAGAACCAGGCGGATGAACAAAATCTCTCCGCCGAATTGCTGGGTGCCCGTCCTGGTCCGTTGCAGAATGCGATTAGCGCATTGCAAGCTTCGATTGAAGCCCTCGGCGCGGTGAATCTTGCCGCGCTTGAAGAGCTTGAATCGGCACGCGAACGTAAAAGCTATCTTGATGCGCAATCCGAAGATTTAACGCAGGCGATGGAAACGCTGGAAAACGCCATTCGCCGAATCGACCAAGAAACACGCGATCTTCTGCAAGCCACCTACGATGCCGTGAATCAAAGTTTCGGTGAATTATTCCCGATTCTCTTTGGCGGCGGTGAAGCCCGATTGATCATGACGGGTGAGGAAATCCTCGATACCGGCCTACAGGTTATGGCGCAACCGCCGGGCAAGAAAAACTCAACGATTCACTTGCTTTCAGGGGGCGAAAAGGCGCTGACGGCGATTGCGCTGGTGTTTGCCATGTTCCAGTTGAATCCGGCCCCCTTTTGTTTGCTCGATGAAGTGGATGCGCCACTGGATGATACGAATACCGAGCGTTTTTGTGCGATGGTGCGGCGGATGTCGGCGAATACGCAGTTTTTGTTTATCAGTCACAATAAAATTGCCATGGAAATGGCGCAACAACTCGTTGGCGTAACGATGCAGGAATCCGGTGTTTCGCGTATCGTTGAGGTCGACATGGAAGAAGCGTTGCGTTTGCGCGAGCAGATCGTTTAGGACGGAATATGACCGAATTACAATTTGGTTTGCTGGGCCTTGGCGCGGTTGCCGTGTTTGGCGTCGCGGTATACAACACG
>CAIWVX010000286.1 GCA_903916205.1 uncultured beta proteobacterium | reverse complement strand
TCTATCTCGAAACCTTGATCACCGCGATCAACCCGATAGAGAATCCGTCCATGCTCGGGCAAACGCGACGCGACCAACTCAGGCGGCGGGCTGGGCGACGAAGCCGCTTGCTCGGTATGCGATTCAGGCATAACAGAGGTTGCGGCTTCGGGCACACTCATCACAGGCGTCGTCGCGGCGGTGGATTCGTGGTGGCGACGGGGTGCTCGAGTTTTTTTAGTGACTTTTTCCGACGGTTTAAGCGGATCGGCCAAGACTTTGGGCATTTTCTTCAACTCAACCCAAACCGGCGGAGTTTCGGGTTCAGTCGATATCCCCATCTCGGGGCCAAACAACGCTGCGAGATGAAGACCGAAAGAAGCCGCCAAGGCCATGATCAAGGCGACAGGCATACGGAGTCTAGCGCCCTTGAGGTGAAATGAGCGCCTCAGAAAACCGATGGGCACCATCGAATACGACCCGACCATCGACAATGCGCAGTTGATTATTGACAAACCAGCCCACCGCCAATGGATAAATCTGATGCTCTTGCGCGAGGACGCGCGCCGCTAAACGGTCTTCGTCGTCTTCATCAAACACCGGAACCACCGCCTGAACAATAATCGGCCCGTGATCAAGTGTTGGCGTTACAAAATGCACCGTGCACCCATGCACTTTCACCCCTTCCTCCAACGCCCGCCGATGCGTATGCAAACCGGGAAAAGACGGCAACAGTGAGGGGTGAATGTTGATTAAGCGACCGTCAAAATGCCGCACGAAATCATCACTAAGAATTCGCATAAAGCCCGCCAATACCACAAGGTCGGGCGAAAACTCGTCGATGACCGCCGCTAGCGCGGTGTCAAATGCCTCACGACTGACGAATTGCTGGTGATCGATAACTCGCGTCGGAATGCCTTGCGCCGTAGCAATCGCCAGACCTCCGGCCTGCGGTCGATTAGAAATCACCGCCGCCACGCCCACATTCAACACCCCCGACGCCACCCCTTCAAGCAGCGATTGCATATTGCTACCCCTACCGGAAATAAGGATAACGATTCTTTTCATCTCAGAACTCTTCATTTAATTCCTAGTGTGCTGATGGGTAAGAAGATGGTGATGGTGGTTAGACTCTAGCGACAATGGTGTAATCGTAAGTCTGTTCGCTCTCGTTCATGAGGGGGTGATTTTGCCCAACTTCGTGGAGATACACCAGCATGAATATTGCCATGCGGAATCAGGCGCATTGGAACATTGCGCAGTGTCAGGCGGACGCGGCCCGTCATGGGGAACCTGGGGAAGATCGCTCACCCTGATTTAACAGGAAAATGGATGCTCCCTATTTTTCATTTTTCAAGCAAGTTTAGAAAGCGCCATCCCACCCTATAGACCACTTACCAAATAGTACGCACAACACAGTACGCACAACACATTTGAATAAACAATAAATATTAATCATAATAATAATTAAGTTTAACTTTTAATTATCTAAAACACTTCCTAGACTGTCGCGGTTCCAATAGGTCATACGAGCTTAATGAGCTTGCAAACTAGGGTGCGCAGACAAAGTTCATACACTCAATCTATAACTCCTCTGGAGCACATAATGCCTCGTCATACGCGGGTTCGCGGAATGATGAAATGAGGAGGCCGAGAATTTGCTATTTTATTGATACAACAGGACTAAATTTCTAGGAGGTTCGGTGAAAAATTTAATTTATGGTGTGTGGGACGGTGAGGCTCACGATTTCCGGCGGACAAAGTCTGGCGCGCCCCCCTCATTGATCAAAGGACTGGATGATTTTGCGCCGAACAATCCGACGAAGGCTTTTATTGCTGACCGTGGTTTTTTGATTTTTGACCGCGATACCAGCCTGATTGAGGCCTTCAACCAGTACATGACCCAGGCCGCCAAGGAGTCCTGTGGTCGTTGTGCGCCCTGCCGTGTTGGCACCCAGCGTATGCGTGATTTAATGCAAAGTTTTGCCGTTGGCTCGGTTGGTAAGACGGCGCTGAATGACCTTGCGGAAATTGCCGCGCAGGTGACTGAAACCTCGTTGTGCGGCATGGGGCAATCGTGTGCCAAAGCGCTGCTGGGTGCTCTAAAACACTTCCGCGATGAATTTAAACCCCTGACCCCAGCGCAAGCCCTGTTTCAGCATAGTTTCGTTTACACCACGGCCCCTTGCATCGAGGCTTGCCCTTCCAAGGTGGATGTACCTAAATACATTGACGGTGTTAAAGGCGGAAAATTCGATTTCGCGCTTGGCGTTGTGCTTGACAAATACCCGATGGCTGCGACGTGTGGCCGGGTTTGTGTGCGTTTCTGCGAAGCCGCCTGCCGACGTAACGATGCCGAAGGGCCGGTCGGTATCCGTATGCTCAAGCGCTATGCCGCTGACCAAGCGATTGCCCATGACCGCCTGCACTTTACCAAGAGTCCGATTCAATACAATAAACGCGTTGCCGTCATCGGTGCCGGCCCAGCGGGTATCACCTGCGCCTACAAATTGTTGCTCAAAGGGATCAAGGTCGATGTTTTTGATGCGCAAAAGGCGGCCGGTGGCATGGCCTCTATCGGCATTCCCAGTTATCGCCTGCCCAAGGACATTCTCAAAACGGAAAGCGAAAACGTGATCCGCGAGTTGGGCGGAGAATTTTATTATGGCAAAGTTCTCGGTCAGGGATTTTCGGTAGACGACTTGCTCGGCAATGGTTACGACGCGGTCTTCTTGGCCTATGGGGCCAGCGAAGGTACACGCTTGGGCATCAAAAATGAAGCGCCGGGGCTTGATGGTTATATTACCGGTGTCGATTTCCTGCTCAAGGTTCACAAGCGGGTCGAGTACGGCGAATCGTATGATCTCCAGGTCGACGTGGTCGTGGTCGGCGGCTGCAATGTGGCG
>CAIWVX010000285.1 GCA_903916205.1 uncultured beta proteobacterium | reverse complement strand
TAGTTCGGTGGGACAAAGTAGTTGGTGTAAATGTGCGAGTCCACCCGCACGCCAGGGCCGCCCGGCGCGTGCCAGGTCGTGATACGGCCGGGGGAGGGCGTGAACTTGTAGGGATCTTCGGCGTTGATGCGGCATTCAATGGCGTGGCCGTTGATCGTGATTTGCCGCTGGGTAAAGGGCAGTTTTTCACCAGCGGCGACAAGGATCTGGGTTTTGACGATGTCAATACCCGTAACCATTTCCGTCACCGGGTGCTCCACTTGCACCCGCGTATTCATTTCGATAAAGTAAAACTCACCGGCTTCGTACAAAAACTCGAAAGTGCCAGCACCCCGGTAGCCCATTTTCTTGCAGGCCGTGACGCAGCGCTCGCCAATACGCTCAATTAGCTTGCGGTTAATGCCGGGTGCCGGTGCTTCTTCCAGGATCTTTTGGTGGCGCCGCTGCATCGAGCAGTCGCGCTCGCCCAGGTACACCGCATTTTTGAAAGTGTCGGCTAGAACCTGGATTTCGATATGGCGCGGGTTCTGGAGAAATTTTTCCATGTACACCGCCGGATTTCCAAAGGCGGCACCGGCCTCTGCCTTGGTCATGGTGACTGCGTTGATGAGGGCCGCTTCGGTGTGGACCACGCGCATACCACGTCCGCCGCCGCCGCCCGCGGCCTTGATGATGACGGGGTAGCCCACGGTTTTTGCGATGCGTCGCACCTGCGCCGGATCATCGGGCAACTCGCCCTCGGACCCCGGCACGCAGGGAACACCGGCACGGATCATGGCTTGTTTTGCAGAGACTTTGTCCCCCATCAGTCGTATCGACTCGGGCGTTGGACCAATAAATTGGAAGCCGCTTTTCTCCACCCGTTCGGCAAAGTCCGCGTTTTCACTCAAAAAACCGTAACCCGGATGAATGGCCTCTGCGTCGGTTACTTCAGCGGCAGAAATTATGGCCGGCATGTTGAGGTAACTCAGGTTAGAGGCGGCCGGCCCAATACAGACGGCTTCCTCGGCCAAGCGCACGTACTTGGCGTCCCGGTCTGCTTCCGAGTACACCATCACCGCCTTGACGCCCAACTCGCGGCAGGCGCGTTGGATTCGCAGGGCGATCTCGCCCCGGTTGGCAATCAGGATTTTCTTGAACATGGAGGTCTATGGCCCTATTCGATGGTCAGCAAGGCTTGCCCATATTCCACCGCTTGCCCGTTTTCGCAGAGTATCTGGACCACCTTGCCCGACTTATCGGCTTCAATTTCGTTGAGAATTTTCATAGCCTCGATGATGCAGATGGTGTCGCCCTCCTTGACCATGTCACCCACTTCGACAAAGGCTTTTGCACCCGGCGAGGCGGATCGGTAAAAAGTGCCGACCATCGGCGACCGCACGGCGTGGATAGCTGGTACCTCAGGCGCCGCTGCTTCTGTCGGCGCAACCGGCAAAGGCGCTACTGCTAAGGGGGTTGTTTGAATCGGCGCCGGCGCGTAGCTCTGCACCACGGCGTTAGAGCCTTTGACAATGCGGACCTTGCCTTCGGCTTCGGTAATTTCAAGTTCGGAGACGTTTGAATCCGATACCAAGTCAATCAGGGTTTTGAGTTTACGTAAGTCCATTGGGG
>CAIWVX010000284.1 GCA_903916205.1 uncultured beta proteobacterium | reverse complement strand
GCGTCTGGTTCATGCTTTCATTGAAAATTCTCGAATACTATGATTGTTACTGCCGCTACGGCAATCGGCGCGCAGAGGAGTTCAATGGCATCAAGTTTAGTTTTGGCGCTGTCATTGAAATGCTGGCCAATGTGTGCAATGAGATTCATAGGTGTCAGTGCGCAAAGAGTTTATCCAGCCGCTAGTCTAACATCAGAGGATCAGATATCCTCAAACTCCACCCGCCGCCACGGGTCTGCATCCTCGCGCAGCCTTGAAACACGGCCTTCGAGCTTTTCTCCAGAATCAATCGCCTTGGCCACGGCGTGGTTTTCGCGACGTGGCACATAGCCCAGTTGCTGACCTTGCCACTCCACGCGCACGGCGTTGCGGTCATGCGGATTATTCGGTTCGCGGATCAATGCCAGGCGGCTACCCAATTGAATTTCCTGCCAGACCGAGCTAATGGCATAGTATTGACTGCCGGCCAGCGGCGAACTTTGGACAAGAATTTTGACCGACTCGGCCCGGCACCTGCCCGGCTGAAGCAGGTCAATGAGCAGCAAACTAATCAGCAGAAAACGCATCACGAAGCCACTCAATATGATTTTCGCCAAGGCCATCCAAAAGCACGCAATCAAAGCGGCAATCACTGTTTGCCCGGCCATGAGCCACGAGGTAGTGCTCAGCGGCCAAAATAATTCGACGCTGTTTGGTCGACGTGATGCTGCCACCGGCACCGCCAAATCCAGAATGGCGGCGCAGACGAACTTCGACGAAAACCAGCGTTTTGCCATCACGGCAAATGAGGTCGATTTCACCGCCCCGACAGCGAAAATTGCGCGTTAAAACCGTCAATCCTCGAGTGACGAGAAAGCGCGCCGCCAGATCTTCTGCCTGCTTGCCGCTGACGTTGCAGGTGCCGCTCGTGGTATCGTTATCGTTCATTTTTGACTGACCGCCATGACGCAAGACGATCCCACATTATATGTAGTGCCGACGCCCTTAGGTAATCTCGGTGATATGACTCAACGGGCAATCGACATTCTCCGCGCAGTGCCTTGGGTGGCGGCGGAAGATACCCGCCATACTGCGCCTTTGCTCAAGCACTTTGGCTCATCCGCGCGGATGCTGGCGGCCCACCAGCACAATGAAGAAGCTGCGGCTCGTCAGGTGATCGACAAATTGACTGAAGGTGAATCGGTGGCGTTGGTTTCCGATGCCGGAACACCAGCGGTATCCGATCCCGGCGCTCGACTGGTCGCCCGAGTGCGTGCCGCCGGATTCCGAGTCGTGCCTCTACCCGGCCCTTGCGCGGCGGTCACCGCCTTATCGGCCTCGGGGCTGACTGACGCGCATTTTCTTTTCTACGGATTTCTGCCAGCCAAAAGCAAACAACGCGAAGACGTTCTCCGTGCCTTGATCGACCTACCCTATACCTTGGTATTTTACGAAGCCCCGCATCGCATTCTTGAAACCGTTGAATCGCTGTCTTTAATCTATGGCATGGGGCGCACTCTAGTCATGGCACGTGAACTCACCAAACTGTTTGAGACCATTCACTCCTGCCCCTTGCACGAGGCACTGGCCTGGCTGCAAGCCGACCCCAACCGCCAGCGCGGAGAATTCGTGCTACTGGTTTCTGCCGCCGGAGAATCGAAGGACGACGGAGAAGCCCAACGCGTGCTCTCCCTGTTGCTCAACGAAGGCTTACCCGTCAAGCAAGCGGCCAAGTTAGCCCATGCCATTGTCGGTGGCGGAAAAAATGCACTGTACAAACTGGCGCTATCTCTAAAAAACTAAAATTTCGCCGTTTGCGGCGACCGATAAATGAAGCGCACATTGATGTAATTGCCTTCGCGCTCGATGGGGCAGTCGAGTAAAATCGCGCTTTTACGGCTTTCCATAAAATCCTATGCGCACCTCCAATTACTTTATTTCCACGCTCAAAGAAGCGCCCTCAGATGCCGAGATCGTCAGCCACCAACTCATGCTGCGGGCTGGTCTGATAAAGCGGCTGGCGGGTGGAATTTACACCTGGATGCCGCTCGGATTGCGCATCCTGCGCAAGGTGGAGAACATTGTGCGTCAAGAAATGGAGCGTGCCGGAGCCATTGAGCTATCAATGCCCGCCGTCCAACCCGCCGAGTTGTGGCAGGAATCCGGGCGCTGGGAAAAATACGGGCCGGAACTTTTACGCTTCAAAGATCGCCATCAGCGAGACTTCGTTATCGGCCCGACGCACGAGGAAGTTATTACCGACATCGTGCGTAAAGAGGTTAAAAGTTACCGCCAGCTCCCGTTGCATTTCTATCAAGTGCAGATGAAATTCCGCGACGAAATCAGGCCGCGTTTCGGCGTGATGCGTGGGCGTGAATTTCTGATGAAAGACGGTTACTCGTTCCATACCAGCTTTGCCGATCTACAGCGTGAATACCGCAATATGTTCGAAACCTATACGCGGATTTTCACCCGTCTCGGGCTGAAATTTCGCGCGGTCGCGGCGGACACCGGCTCAATCGGCGGCACCGGATCGCATGAATTCCACGTTCTCGCCGATTCTGGCGAAGATGCGCTCGCCTACTGCCCAGACTCAGACTATGCCGCCAATGTTGAACTTGCCGAAGCGCTGGCGCCAAAATCAGTACGCGGTGCGCCGGTTGCCGTTCTGGAAAAAATAGCCACGCCGGGAAAAACCAAGTGTGAGGACGTCGCGGCTTTTCTGCATATTCCATTAACAAAGATGGTTAAAGCCATCGCCATCATGCGCGAACTTCAGCCGGACAGCCCGCCATGTTTCGCGCTTATCCTGCTGCGCGGCGATCACGACTTAAACGAAATCAAAACACAAAAGATCATCGGCGAATTCCGTTTTGCTCGTGATGAAGAAATCGTTGCGGCATTGGGCTGCAAACCGGGCTATATCGGCCCCGTCGGTGGCAATGATAGCGCTGTTTTCGCTGACCGTAGCGTCGCCGCCATGAACGATTTTACCTGCGGTGCCAACGACGCCGGATTTCATTTAACGGGCGTTAACTTCGGGCGAGACCTGCCGGAACCGACACAGGTCGCTGACTTCCGCAACGTCGTGGTTGGCGACCCGTCGCCTGATGGCAAAGGGTCGCTCGAACTCTGTCGCGGCATTGAGGTTGGGCATATTTTCCAGTTGCGAACCACGTACGCCGAAGCCCTGAAATGCTGTTTCCTCGATGAAAACAGTCAAAGTCAGGTGATGGAAATGGGCTGTTACGGCATTGGCGTCTCGCGCATTGTTGGCGCGGCCATTGAACAGAATCACGACAATCGCGGGATCATTTTTCCGCCCGCCATCGCGCCCTTCGCGGTGTGCATTGTGCCGATGGGCTACAGTAAAAGCGAGACCATAAAAGCGGCGACTGACGCCCTTTATCTTGAGCTGAAGGCCGGCGGATTCGATGTGCTGTTTGATGACCGCAATGAACGTCCCGGCAGTATGTTCGCCGATATGGAATTAATCGGCATACCGCACCGGATTGTTGTCGGTGATCGAGGATTGGCTGAAGGCAAACTCGAATACAAAGGGCGAACCGATAACGAAGCCCAAATGGTTCCGATTGGCGACATTTCTACTTTCCTCAAAGCCAGGTTGTGCAGCGAATAGCCTTTCTTTTCCTCCTTTTTTTCCCGGCGCTCGTTCAGGCCGGAACGCAAAAATACGAACCGCTCTCGGCCAGCGTCCAGGCCGCACTGTCACACGCCATCGCCGATCAAGCCCCACCAAAAAGCGCGTTTCTCGACTCGATAGACGCTGTCGACTGGCTAACAGAAATGTCGCGCCGACTGACGCAGCGGATTCCCGACCGGGATAGTCGGCTGGAGTTACTGCGCGCCGTCCATTACGAAGCCACACGCGCCGGACTCGATCCGCAACTTATCCTCGGGCTGATTCAAGTGGAAAGCGGCTTCAAGAAATACGCGGTGTCCTCTGCCGGGGCCCGCGGATTCATGCAGGTCATGCCGTTCTGGATCAAAGTTATCGGTCGTAACGGCGATAACCTGTTTCATCTGCGAACCAACCTGCGTTTCGGCTGCACCATCCTGCGCCATTATTTAGACATCGAACAAGGCAATTTGTACCGTGCTTTAGGCCGCTACAACGGCAGCCTCGGGCAAGCCGAATATCCCAATCTAGTGCGCGGTGCCTGGCACAGCCAATGGCTTTACAGTAAACCCTAGGATGATTTTTTTGATTTTTCATCGACCGGCAATGCCACAAGCCAGCTCAATACGTCAAATCAGGACGTAATTTCGTAGACGTTTCTTAAACGTTAAACAGGAAGTTAAGCACGTCGCCATCTTTGACAACGTACTCCTTGCCTTCGGCGCGCATTTTACCGGCCTCTTTGGCCCCGTGTTCGCCGCCATAAGTGATGAAATCATCAAAAGCGATGGTTTGGGCGCGAATAAAGCCGCGCTCGAAATCGGTGTGAATAACGCCAGCGGCTTGCGGCGCGGTATCGCCTCGATGAATAGTCCATGCCCGGACTTCCTTAACCCCTGCGGTGAAATAAGTTTGCAAGCCAAGCAGGTGGTAGCCGGTGTGCACCAAGCGGTCGAGCCCCGGTTCTTCGAGGCCAAGATCGGCCAAAAAAAGTTGCTTTTCTTCGTCGGCGAGATCGGCGATCTCCGCTTCAATCGCCGCACAGACTGAGACCACTTCAGCCTTTTCGGCCTTCGCGTGTTCGCGCACCGCATCAAGGTACGGATTATTGACAAAGCCATTTTCGGCGACGTTAGCCGCGTAAAGCACCGGTTTGGCGGTGATCAAACAGAAGGGTTTGAGCGTGTTCCATTCTTCCTTCGACAGGTCGAGGGCACGAACGGGCTTGGCAAGATCAAGCTGGGCAAAACACTTTTCGAGAACGGCGACCAATATCTTGGCTTCCTTATCGCCTGAACTGGCGGGTCGACGGTAACGCGCCAAGGCTTTTTCAACCGTAGCCATATCGGCTAGCGCCAATTCGGTATCGATGATTTCAATGTCGCGAATAGGATCAACACCACCGGAGACGTGAATCACGTTGTCATCGGCAAAGCAGCGCACCACATGCAGCACCGCATCGGTTTCTCGAATGTTGGCGAGGAACTTATTCCCCAGTCCCTCGCCCTTGGAGGCTCCGGCAACCAGCCCGGCGATATCGACGAACTCCGTCACCGCCGGAACGACGCGCTGTGGTTTGACAATTTCAGACAGCTTGTCGAGACGTCGATCAGGCACTTCGACGATGCCCACAGACGGCTCAATCGTGCAAAAAGGGTAATTTTCCGCCGCCACCCCGGCTTTGGTCAGGGCGTTAAAAAGAGTGGATTTGCCCACATTGG
>CAIWVX010000283.1 GCA_903916205.1 uncultured beta proteobacterium | reverse complement strand
TTCTCTAAATGACCTGTTTGGAAGTAAGTCACTCCGAGCATATGGAGACTGTCAACATCGCTCGGCTGAGTTTTCAGAATTTCCTGATAGATGGCCTGAGCTTGGCTAATCTGACCCTGCTGGTGAAGTGCGATGGCTTGCTGGAAGGGTGTTGTGCTCATGAGAAAACACTGAAAAATATCAGAAATAGAGTAAGCCGACCTATTCCTTGAGACGATCTAAATTCAGTGCCGCCAAGGATTTATTCGTTGAAACACGGAAGTCAGGTGGCGACGAGTTCAATGCTAAGGCAAGAAATACCCGGTCGTCCGATTTTTAGATTGCCGCTCGCAACGAAGTCTTCCTGGATAACGGCCAGTGCTTCAAATCCAGAGTGAGGGGAGGGCGCTGAATTAGCCACCATGCCGCAGGCCTGCTCGAGGTTCGTGGGCGAGTAAATTGCGGTGCCTGGGAGCATATTTTCGTTGCTACGGATGCGGTAAAGGTGGCGCTTTATTTTGCCGAGGTACTTGGCGCGCGCCACAATTTCTTGTCCGGGGTAACAGCCTTTTTGAAAACTGACGCCGCCAATTTGGTCAAAATTGGCCATTTGCGGCACAAACTCCTCTTTTGTCGCGGCGGTTATCAATGGAATGCCCGCCGTGATTTCAAGCCAATGCCAGACGGGGGTTCCTACCGGTAGGGCTTGTAGTGACAGCTTGTTCCAGAGTGTTAGTGCCGTTTTGTTGTCGGCGATGATAATAAAACGCTGTTGATCAAGACGAATGACGGTTGTGCTGGCAGAAATTTTTGATTCAAGCGCGTTTTCAGGAAAAGCTAGGTCGGCGTTTTGTAAAATGGCTTCGGCTTGTGGGCCGGAAAGCCCCATAACCGCATAGTCGGTGGAAAGGTCTGCTATTTTGACCTTGGAACGTAAGACAAAGATTTGAAGTCGTTTCTGGGTGTCCGCAACGAGGTCGGAAGAAAGCAGGGCACGAAAATCTGCGTTTTGGCGGTAGAGCAGAAAACTGACCAGCATCCGTCCTTTGGCCGAACACCAAGCGGAATGCTGGACAGCGTTAGGCGCGAGATGATTGACATCACTGGTGACTTGGTTTTGCAGGAAGGGGGTGACGTCGTCGCCCGTGCATTCGATCAGGCCGAGATGTAGTAGTGGAACAAGCACCGTGGCGTCACGCGCGGCAATGCGTTCGGCGGAGAGATTGCCAAAATCAGTCACTAATCCGTTTTCGATACGTGCGCCGGATGCGCCAAGAAAATCTTGCCAGCAGGAGTTCATGGTTTATTTTTCCATTAGATGTTTCTAAACGGGAGGATTAAGACCCGAAACAGGGTGGGTTGAAGCTAAAAATTAGCCTTCAACGACTTCGACCTAAAATCGCAGCTTCGGTTCATCCGTGTGGGTTTCGGCTATTATATCGTGAGTTTATCTAAGCTAATTCTCGATTTCTCATTCAAGCCGAGCGGCTTTTCAGCCCGACCCGAAACATGTTAAAACTTCTTAAATGGCTGTCTGTCGTCGCCGTATTGCTGGTTGTTGTTGTCGGTGGCGTGGTTTATTGGCTGGTTTTGTCCCCGCTTGAATTGAAGTTTGAGCGCGTTGATTTTCATATTTCCCCCGGAAGCAGTTTGCGAGCGGCGGCGAATGAAATTGCGAGTTCGGGTGTGATGGTTTATCCCTTGCAACTGATTCTTCTCGCCAAAGTAATGCACGTCGAGTCGACGATTAAGGCCGGGAGCTACGAAATTTCGCGGGGAATTACGTTGCAGGCGTTATTGAACAAACTGACGCGCGGCGATGTGACGCAGGCCGAAATTACGTTTATTGAAGGGAAGACTTTCCGTCACTGGCGTGAGCGTCTGGATGCGCATCCAGAGCTTCGGCATGACACCAAAGGGTTGTCTGAACGCGAAATTCTGCGTTTGATGGGCGCTTCAGAGACGCTTCCAGAAGGCTTGTTTTTCCCGGACACTTACCTTTTTTCCAAGCAAAGCCGTGATATTGAGGTGCTTTCCCGTGCCTATCGAGCGATGCAACGTCATCTCGCACGCGAGTGGATGAGTCGGGCGTCAGATTTGCCTTATCGCGATAGTCAGCAAGCCTTGATCATGGCCTCCATTGTTGAAAAAGAAACCGGACGAGATCAGGATCGTCCGATGGTCGCGGCTGTTTTTGTCAATCGTCTGCGCCAAGGAATGCTGCTACAGACGGATCCGACGGTTATTTATGGGGTCGGTGAGCGCTTTGATGGCAATTTACGAAAACGCGACTTGCTGACGGATACGCCGTACAACACGTATACTCGTGCCGGGTTGCCGCCTACACCTATCGCTATGCCTAGCCTCGCCTCGTTGCAAGCCGCTCTGCATCCGGCGCAAAGTCAGGTGATTTATTTTGTCGCACGAGGCGACGGCAGCAGTCAGTTTTCGCGAACGTTGGATGAGCATAATCAAGCGGTTAACCGCTACCAGAGGGGAGCGCGCTGAGTTGAACTCATGGGATAGGAACATGAAACGCGGAAAATTTATTACGTTTGAAGGCATTGATGGGGCGGGAAAAAGCACGCATATTGCCGGAGTTTCCACTTTGATTCGTGCGCATGGGCAGGTGGTGGTGTCGACCCGCGAACCGGGAGGCACCCCGTTGGGTGAAAAACTGCGGGAATTGCTGCTGCATGAGCCGATGCATCTTGAAACCGAAGCCATGTTGATGTTTGCCGCCCGTCGTGAGCATCTGGCGAAGCTCATCGAACCGGCCTTGGCACGGGGTGATTGGGTGGTTTGTGACCGCTTCAGCGATGCGACCTATGCTTATCAAGGCGGCGGGCGAGGGTTGGATAAGGCTAAGTTTGAAGTGCTTGAGCAGTGGGTACATGGGCACCTGCAACCTGATCTGACCTTTCTTTTTGATTTGCCGCCTGCCGTTGCCGAGGATCGAATTACCGCGCAACAGCGTGAATTGGATCGTTTTGAACAAGAGCACCGTGATTTTCATGCCCGTGTGCGGCGGGCTTACCTTGATCGGGCCGCAAGTTCAGCGGGTCGAATTTGTATCATTAACGCCGATCAGCCCTTGAATATAATTAAGAAACAAGTTGAAGAGATTCTTTTAACACACTGTTTATGAATATAATTGAACTCCATTATGAAGTCTGGAAGCAGTTAAACGCACGGCGAGCCCAATTGCCCCATGCGTTGTTGATTTCTGGTCAACGAGGTATCGGTAAGTTTGAGCTGGCGCGTCGTTTTGCTGAGTCCTTGCTCTGTGAAAACTCAACGTCGGATTTTCAAGCCTGTGGCACCTGTTTGGCGTGCGGATGGCAAGCACAAGGCAATCACCCCGATTTTCGCTTGCTTCAACCCGAGGCTCAGGCTAAAAGTGAAGTTGAAGGAAAAAATGAAGGCGAAGGGAAAAGTGAAAGTGAAGAAAAAAGTGAACGCACTGAAGCTTCGGGCAAAAAGAAACTAAGCCAGCAAATTACTATTGATCAGGTGCGAGCTTTGGACGAGTTCTTGCACGTTGGAACGCATCGTCAAGGCGCACGCATCGTTTTGATCAATCCAGCTGAAGCAATGAATCGTGCAACCGCCAATGCTCTGCTTAAATCACTTGAAGAACCAATTGCAAGTACATTGTTTTTATTAGTTTCAAGTGAGCCAGATCGTCTGCTTCCAACGATTCGTAGCCGCTGCCAATCACTGCCCGTGCCGCAACCTGAGTTCAGTCGCGCTGAAGAATGGTTGCGTCTGGCTGGGGTCAGTAATGCATCGCACTGGTTGGCACTCGCCGGTGGATCGCCATTGCTGGCGGTTGAATTAGGTGCCAGTGAGGAACGTGTCTTGCTGGATGCGCTGGTTGCTGAATTGTCTCAAGGTCCAAAAATAAACGCGCTGGCGGCCGCCGAGTTGGTTGATCGAGTGATTAAAGCCGAGAAACGTCCGGCACCGCTCAAGCGAATGATTGAGTGGTCACAGAAATGGCTTTACGATGTGACGCGGGTCAGTGAAGGGCTTCCGCAGCGCTTTTTTTTGTCTCAATCTGAGGTCTTGCAGCGTCTCGCAAAATCGACGCACACGGCCAATCTAGTGGCTTTTAACCGGAAAACGTTACAATATCGTATGCAATGCGAACAACCTTTGAACAGTCGCCTTTTTCTCGAAGAGTTCTTTTTGAGTTACGCGGCCGTGTTCGTCGTTTCCTGATCGCTGTGAAAATGTATACGTTTTCCGTACAGAGACGGAGAGAAATGGAGAGAAATATTTTTAAATCAGTGTTTTATCTATGTTTTTTCTCGTTATTTCTGACTCTCTGTGGTGAATTTTTTGATTTTTAAGATATAAATCATATAATGGTATAATAATATCAAGATTT
>CAIWVX010000282.1 GCA_903916205.1 uncultured beta proteobacterium | reverse complement strand
GTCCCGGACGTGCAGTTTTCCCGCATCCGGTTCTTCGGTTGTACTCGCTTTCGCGTCGAGCAAAATTATGTTCTTTTGCTCGATTTGCTATTCCCCGCAGTGAGGTTGGCTCGTGTGGTTCGCGGATCAAGTGGATTACTTCGTCGATGTTGAGGAAGACGATATGCCGACCTTCGAGAATGTGAATACGGTCGTTGGCTTTATCTAAGCGGAATTCAGTACGTCGCCGTACCGTGGTAACGCGGAACTGGCACCACTCGCCCACCAGATCGGCTAGCGTTTTCTGGCATGGACGACCGTCGATGCCGACCGCCACGAGGTTGATCGGAGAGGTCGTTTCCAAGCTGGTGTGCGCCAACAGTAGCGCCACAAAATCATCACGGTCGAGGCGCGAACTGCTCGGCTCAAAGACCAAGCGGATGTCGGCCTCTTTGCCCGATTCGTCGCGAGCCCGTTCGAGTTGCGAGGCGAACAGTGCTTTCAGTTGCATCGCCGATTGTTCAACGGCTTTCTTGCCCGGTTTCGGTTGCGGATTCATCAACGCGCCGATTTCAGTGAGAATCTTGGCGCTGGAAACACCGGGGGGCAGTTCGGTGATAATGAGTTGCCACGCGCCACGCGCCATTTCTTCAAACTCGTAGCGGGCCCGCACACGCAAGCTACCGCGTCCGCTGCTATAGGCCCCAGCGATTTCGGCGGCGGTCGAGATGATCTGCCCGCCACCGGGATAATCCGGGCCGGGGATGTGCTGCATCAATTCGGCCACGCCCGCCGTTGGGTTTTGCAATTTGTGAATCGCCGCCGCAGCCACCTCACGCAAGTTGTGCGAGGGCATTTCAGTTGCCATGCCGACGGCGATTCCTGACGCGCCATTAAGCAGCGAAAAAGGCAAGCGGGCGGGCAGGAAAGCCGGTTCCTGGAAAGAGCCGTCGTAATTGGGCTGAAAGTCGACGGTGCCTTCGCCGAGTTCGCCCAGCAACAACTCGGCAATGGGCGCCAAACGCGCCTCGGTGTAACGCATGGCCGCCGCGTTATCGCCATCGCGTGAGCCAAAATTACCCTGCCCATCAACCAACGGATAACGCAAAGAGAAAGGCTGCGCAATGCGCACCATCGCTTCGTAAGAAGACGAGTCTCCATGCGGATGGTATTTACCGATCACATCGCCAACCACCCGTGCCGACTTAACCGGTTTAGCCCCGGCCATTAGCCCGAGTTCGCGCATGGCAAACAGCACCCGGCGCTGCACCGGTTTCTGACCATCTTTCACGTCGGGCAAAGCACGGCCCTTGACCACAGCGATGGCATATTCAAGGTAATCGCGCGAGGCTGATTCGTGTAGCAAAATACTCTCGCCGTCATCGACGCCGTCGTTAATAACCGGCACGATAGGCGGTGCGGGGGGGGCGGGGGGGGCGGGGGGCGCGGGGGGCTCGCTGTCGGACGTCAGCAAGTCGGCAAACAGGTCTGAAGTAGCGTTATCGTCGTATCTGTGGGGCATATCCATTGATCCAGAAACAGCAAAGGCCAGACAGAGCTGACCATTGGCGGGTAAGGGCGCAGTTTACTACTGAATGGCTCGCGATGAGCTTTTTCAGAAGAACGATTCAGTGAGTCGGGTAGAGGGCGCATGTTTGCCAACAGACTCCAAACGAGAGATGGCGCTTTTGGTCGTACCCATGAGCGACGCAACGGCCTCTTGAGTGAGACCCGCTTTGGTTCGTGCGGCCAGCATTTGAGTGGCAAGGACGTACTCGACAGCAAGGGCGTCGCAAGCTTCCTTGAAGCCTGCTCGTTGTGACGTACGCGCCAAGAATTCCTTGTGGTTGTGACGTACTGGCGTGTATGCAAATTCAGTCATTTTCGAATTTGAGACGAGAATAAACCAGCGATCAACGCGGTTTGTCTTGGCTGCTCAGATAAGGCCAAGCCATTCGCATGTAGTAGCCCATCGACCAGAGGGTTAGAACGGCGGCGATATAGATCAGCCAGGTGCCGATAAGCTGCATATCCCATCCATTGACCGGCGCATGATAAAGCAGTAAAGGGATCGAAACCATCTGGGCGGTTGTCTTGATTTTACCTATCATGGAAACGGCAACACTTTTGTGCGCACCAATCTGAGCCATCCATTCGCGGAGTGCCGAAATGGTGATTTCACGGCCAATAATGATGATGGCCAAAATGGCATCCAGTCGTTCGAAGTGCACTAAAAGAATCAGGGCGGCGGCGACCATTAGTTTGTCGGCCACCGGATCAAGAAAAGCCCCAAAGGACGACGTTTCATTCCAGCGCCGAGCCAGGTAACCATCCAGCCAATCGGTTGCTGCGGCCACGACAAAAATCAGGGTAGCCAGCGCGTCACGCTCGGCAAACGGAATCATGGATTCTGGAACATAAAAAACAGCCACGAGTAACGGAATCAGGATGATTCGTAACCAGGTCAACAGTATTGGAATATTTAATGGCATCAATGCAACGCGGCGTAAATGAGTTCTGCCAGCTCCCGGCTGATTCCTGAAACGGCAGTGAGTTGGTCAACCCCCGCATTACTAATGCCTTGCAAGCCACCGAAGTGCGAGATTAAGGCTTTGCGCCGCTTGGGCCCAATGCCGACAATGTCATCAAGCCGAGAGGTCGTTCGCGTCTTGCTACGCTGTGCCCGATGTCCTGAAATAGCGAAACGATGCGCTTCATCGCGTATTTCCTGAATCAGGTGCAACGCAGGGTGTTCCGTCGGCAATTGTACCGGTTCGCGCCCATTTGTAAAAACCAAGCTTTCAAGCCCCGGCTTGCGCCCTTCACCTTTGGCCACGCCGATCATCGGCAAATTTGATAGCCCCACTTCTTCAAGTGCAGAAAAAGCACAAGCCAACTGCCCTTTACCGCCATCAATCAAAATCAATGCCGGGGCTTCAACTTCGCCTTTGGCTACTTTTTCATAACGCCGCTGCACCGCCTGACGAATCGCCGCATAGTCATCGCCGGGCTGAATGCCTTGAATATTAAAACGGCGGTAGTCTGATTTGCGCATTCCGTTGCCTTGATAGACGACGCAGGAGGCCACGGTCGACTCACCTTGGGTATGGCTGATATCGAAACATTCAATGCGAATTTCGACGCCCTCGTCCACCTCCAGAGCCAAAATTTCGATCAAGGCATTGAGCCGCTGTTGTTGATTGGAGGCTCTGGCTCGACGGGCGAGAATCGCCAGATTGGCGTTCTGTTCGGCCATCTCCAACCAGATTTTCTGCATGGTTTGCTTGGGGTTGACTATCGGTACAGCGCGTCCCGCCAGAACGGCAAGTGTTTCTTCCAGTTCAGCGTCTTTTATTGGCTTATTCAAACAGATTTGCCGTGGAATCGGGTGCAACAAATAGTGCTGGGACAAAAAAGCGGAAAGCACTTCGTGCTCCGAACTCTCCCCGGCATTGCTCGGAAACTGTGGCTTATCGCCCAGATGGCGTCCACCACGGATTAGGGCAATATTTACGCAGATCATGTCCTCTGCTTTAACCACCACGACGATGTCGACATCTTCGCCTTTGTTGCTTTCGATGTATTGCTTATCCTGTACCTGCCGCAACGACTGGATCTGGTCACGATAGACGGCGGCTTGCTCATAGGCCAAATCCGCAGACGCTTTATCCATCGCGGCGGCGAGTCGACCAATCACTTCCTGCTGTCGTCCGAGCAGAAATAGGGTGGCCATCTGGACGTCCTGAGCATATTTTTCGGTGCTGATCAGACCGACACAGGAACCGGAACAGCGTTTAATCTGATACAGCAAACAGGGACGCGAACGGTTGCTGAACACCGAGTTTTCACAGGTGCGCAGCCTGAACATTCGTTGCAACAAATGGAGGCTGTCGCGAACCGCCGTTGACGACGCGAAGGGGCCGAAATAATCAGACTTGCGATCCGTATTGCCGCGAAAAAACCCCAGCCGGGAAAACTCGTCGCTAGTGAGAACGATGTAAGGGTAGGATTTATCATCGCGAAACAGGATGTTGTAGCGTGGCGAAAGGCTTTTGATCAGGTTGTTTTCAAGTAGCAGCGCTTCGGCTTCCGAGCGGGTGACCGTCGTTTCAACCCGGGCAATCTTGGACACCATCAAGGCGATACGCGGACTCGGATGATTTTCCCGGAAGTAGGAGGCCACCCTTTTTTTCAGATTTTTGGCCTTGCCAACATAAAGCACCGTGTCACTGGCGTCGAGCATGCGATAAACACCGGGTAACTCGGTCAGTGTTTGCAGCAATTCTTTGGCGTCAAACTTTTCGTCCATGAGTCAGAGCGGTTAGGATGTGGCCTCTGATGTTATCACGGCCTTTTCGAGTTTTATGATGAGCACCCCTCAGCGGCCCGTTTGGGATATTTTCTGCACTGTCATCGACAATTTTGGTGACATTGGTGTCTGTTGGCGACTGGCTCAACAGCTGGTTAACGAACATACCCTGACGGTTCGCCTGTGGGTCGATGACTTGAGAACTTTTCAGCGGATATGCCCATCCATCCATCCGCAATCGACCATGCAGATTGTCTCCGGCGTTGAGGTTATGGCGTGGTCTTCAGACTTTGTCCCGCCGCCCGTTGGCGAGGTGGTAATCGAAGCCTTTGCGTGTCATTTGCCTGAGTCATTTATTGCCGCGATGGCCGCTGGCAAACGACAACCCGTCTGGATCAATTTGGATTACCTGAGTGCCGAAAATTGGGTCGCCGGTTGCCACACACTGCCCTCGCCTCACCCCCGATTACCACTAACCAAAACCTTCTTTTTCCCAGGATTTAGTGAAAAAACCGGCGGCTTACTGCGTGAAAGCGATCTTCAAGAGCGCAAAACAACTTTCTGCGCCTCTCCAGAACAACACGCCGCGTTCTGGAAAAAACTTCGCTTGACCCCGCCGATGACCGACACGCTGAAGGTCTCTTTATTTGCCTATGAAAACCCGGCGTTAAATCCTCTGTTAGAAATCTGGTCGCAGGGCGCAACCCCGGTGTACTGTCTAGCACCCGAAACACGCACACGGCCCGCTATTGAAACCTTTGTCGGTCAGCGTTTGCAGGTCGGCGATGTCATCCAGCGCGGCAAGCTCGAAATCGTCATTCTGCCGTTTTTAAGCCAAGCCGATTACGACACGCTGCTTTGGCTCTGTGACCTAAATTTTGTTCGCGGTGAGGATTCCTTTGTGCGTGCTCAATGGGCGGCAAAGCC
>CAIWVX010000281.1 GCA_903916205.1 uncultured beta proteobacterium | reverse complement strand
CTGATTTCTTCGTCACTTTTTTCTGCAAGGTCACCGCTAGAGGAGTCCTCTACGGCTGAGATCTGAGGCGAATATTCTTCTTCCACACGTTCGAGAAGCGGATTTTCTTGTAGATATTTTTCTAGCTCTTGTTCAAGTTCGAGCGTCGACAGTTGCAGCAGCCGTATCGACTGTTGTAACTGAGGCGTTAGCGCAAGATGCTGCGAAAGTTTAAGTTGTAAGGAGGGCTTCATTTACGGAGACTGATCGGCCACCGAATTGAGGTGAAAATGACGTATCTTATTATTCGACCTATAGACCCGATAGCCTGTTTCAAAGGCGAAAATTCTCGCCCAGATAAACCTTGCGAACGCTCTCATTATAAATGATTTCGTCGGGCTTTCCCGAGGCCAAAACACGGCCTTCGTTGAGGATATACGCATGATCACAAATGCCCAATGTTTCGCGGACGTTATGGTCAGTAATGAGCACGCCAATGTGACGCTCTTTAAGGAAACGAATAATTTTCTGAATATCCAGCACCGCAATCGGATCAATACCGGCAAAGGGTTCATCAAGCAAAATGAAGCGGGGATCGGTGGACAGTGCGCGAGCAATCTCGACTCTACGACGTTCGCCCCCCGAAAGGGCTGCGGCAGAACTGTTACGGATGTGACCAATATGGAGCTCTTCGAGAAGTTGTTCTGCACGACGATCAATCTCTTCTGGCTCATACTTTTGCAACTCAAGCACCGCTTTAATGTTCTCAAAAACGGTCAATTTGCGAAAAATTGAAGCTTCTTGCGGAAGATAAGAAACGCCAAGTTTTGCCCGTTGATGAATGGGAAGGTGCGTGATTTTATGATCATCAATACGCACCTCTCCGCCATCACAGGCCACTAGGCCAACCACCATGTAAAAACAAGTTGTTTTACCCGCACCATTTGGGCCAAGCAGACCGACAACTTCACCTCGACAGACTTCAATAGAGACATCCTGCACCACGGTGCGCTTTTTGTAGCTCTTTTTTAAATTGTGTGTCGCAAGTTTGCTTTTTTCGATTTCGGACATTATTCAATCGTCTTCAAAGTCGCCGCGCAATACCTGGCGTATGGTTTCGCCGGAAAAGCCCCGGCCAGTCATAAAGCGTATCTGACGAACGCGTGCGGCGGGTTCTTGGGGTTCGGCTAAATTGCCAAATTTGCGCTGCCATACCTCTCGCGCCCGTGTGAGTTCATCCGTAGCCTTGGATAAAGCGTCTTGTACCAACTCGCCAGCCACCCCCATCGTGCGCAATTCATGTGACAGCCTAGCGTTGCCAAAGCGAGAACTCCGAGCATTCATGCGCATTTCAACATAGCGCTCATCGGACAGTAGCTGCCGAGCGCTCAGATTATCCAGCACCAACTCCAGCGCTTCAGGGGACTCGGCATGAATGGCAAGTTTTCGCGCCAATTCAACTCGGGAGTGCTCACGTCGCGCAAGGAGTCGCATAGCCCGTTCCCTTAGCGAATCCGAGCCGCTCATGTTTTTACTCTGAGGATTTGATCGGTTGCGGCGAGGGGACGTTAACCGCAGCGCGAATCTTAGCCTCTATTTCCTCGGCGATCTGCGGGTTGGTCTTGAGATATTCACGGGCATTGTCCTTGCCCTGGCCGATTTTCTCTCCGTTGTAGGCATACCACGATCCCGATTTCTCAACCAGTTTATGGATAACGCCCAGCTCGACAATCTCGCCTTCGCGCGATGTTCCTTCGCCATATAGGATGTCGAAAATGGCTTCGCGGAAAGGCGGGGCAACCTTGTTTTTTACCACTTTGACTCGGGTCTCGTTACCGATCACTTCGTCACCCTTTTTGATGCTACCGATGCGGCGAATATCCAAGCGCACCGAGGCATAAAACTTGAGCGCATTGCCGCCAGTAGTGGTTTCCGGGCTACCAAACATAACGCCAATCTTCATGCGAATTTGATTGATGAAGATAACCAACGTATTGGTTCGATTGATATTAGCCGTCAGCTTGCGTAGCGCCTGACTCATCAGACGGGCTTGTAGGCCGGGCAACGAATCGCCCATTTCACCTTCAATTTCGGCCTTCGGCACGAGCGCGGCAACGGAGTCAATGACAATAACGTCCAAGCTGGCTGAGCGCACCAGCATGTCAGCGATTTCTAACGCTTGCTCACCCGTATCGGGTTGCGAAATCAACAACTCATCCATCTTCACCCCGAGTTTCTGGGCGTAAGTGGGGTCTAGCGCATGTTCGGCATCAATAAAGGCGGCGGTGCCTCCGAGTTTCTGCATTTCAGCGATGACTTGCAGTGTCAGCG
>CAIWVX010000280.1 GCA_903916205.1 uncultured beta proteobacterium | reverse complement strand
TGGCAGCAATCAAGCAAAAGGAAGTCGATGAACGCATCGTGCTTGATAACGCGGCCATTGTGACCGTTATCGACAAGATGTTGAAACAACGTCGTGATTCTATTGCCCAATATGAAGCGGCGGCACGCCACGATCTGGCGGATGTTGAAAAATTTGAAGCTGAACTCCTCGCTGGCTACATGCCAGAAGGGCTGACGGCTAATGAAATCACCGCAGCAATTGCCGCCGCCATGACCGAAAGTGCCGCCGTTGGCCCGGGTGATATGGGCAAGGTAATGGCAATACTTAAGCCGAAGCTGGCGGGACGGGTCGATATGGCTGAGGTTTCAAAGCAGGTGAAAGCAGCGCTCGCCCCTAGGTGAGGCGTATTCGTAATCTGAAGCAGACCGAACCTGTTTTCCGGTTTTTCACTGCACTCTTAATTTTTTATTCCTCACAGCCTTAATGATCCCTGAATCCTTCATCCAGGAACTGCTGCACCGCGTTGATGTGGTTGAATTGATCGACGGCTACGTTCCACTAAAGAAGGCGGGAGCCAATTTTGCGGCATGTTGCCCATTCCATAACGAAAAAACACCCTCGTTCACTGTCAGCCCGACTAAACAGTTTTACCATTGCTTTGGCTGCGGCTCGCACGGAACGGCGATCAGTTTTCTGATGGAATATTCCGGCCTCGGTTTTATCGATGCCATAAAGGAACTGGCCAGTCGGGTAGGTCTGCTTGTGCCAGAGGATAAAGGCCGGGACGGAAAACGCGCTCATGATGGTCCGAAGTTGACCACCCTGACGGACATTATGGACAAAGCCACAAAGTACTACTACGAACAACTGAAGCAGTCCGAAAAGGCCATCAGCTACCTCAAAGGACGTGGTGTCAGCGGCGAAATTGCTCAGAAATTCGGCATCGGCTACGCCCCCGATGGCTGGCAAAATTTAGGGGCTGCCTTTGAGGATTACACTATCACTGAACTTCAAGTGGCCGGACTGGTCATTAAGAACGAGCAAGGTCGCCTTTATGACCGCTTCCGTGACCGGGTGATGTTTCCCATCATGAACCAGAAAGGCGAAGTCATTGCTTTTGGTGGCCGCGTGATGGGAGACGGTGAACCCAAATATCTGAATTCGCCGGAAACCCCGCTATTTGAAAAAGGGCGTGAAGTTTTCGGTTTGCCGCAAGCGCGCGTCGCCCTGCGCGAGAAGAACACCGCGATTGTTGTTGAAGGCTACATGGATGTTGTGGCCCTATCGCAAAATGGCGTCGGTAATGCCGTAGCCACCCTTGGCACCGCGACGACCGCCACCCATGTGCAGAAATTACTGCGTCAGGTGGATCGCATTGTTTATTGTTTTGACGGCGACAACGCGGGTCGAAAAGCCGCTTGGCGGGCACTGGAAAACAGTCTGGAAGCTTTGCCCGAACAAAAAAGCATCGGCTTTGTTTTTTTGCCCGATACCGAAGACCCGGACAGTTTTGTCCGAAAGCAGGGCGCCGAAGCTTTTGAACGCTTAATTACTCAGGCCACACCGCTTTCTGAATTTTTATTACGTGAGCTGGCTTCACGCTGTGACATGACCAGTGCCGAGGGCAAAGCCAAATTGGTCGCTGAAGCCAAACCTCTGCTGACCCGTTTGCAAACGCCATTATTACGTTTGCAGTTGATCAAACGACTGGCTGAAGCCAGTGGGTTTTCTCAAGCGGAAGTTGAGCGTTTATGCGATTTACGTCCGGTAGTCCGGCGGGCACCGGCACGGTCGCCGAGGCAGGCCCCGTCGCTGTTAAGACCGCTACTGCGTTTATTGTTGCAAAAGCCAGTACTGGCGCTTAATTTACCGCTGACGGCTTTGCCGGTTAACTCAGCGGAAGCGCGTGCCGTCAAGCATTTGTGCGAAACGATTATTGATGCCGGTGAGCCGGTACCGGCGTATGCCGCGTTACTTGAACGCTTGCGTGGAAATGAAGATGAGGCGATTTTACGTGAGGCTGCCGCTGAACTAATGCAGCAACCGTTTGCCGAAGAGGACATTGATGCTGAATTCGATGGTGCCGTAAAACGTCTGCAAGAAGCCGAGCACAAACGCACTTTCACTCTCTTGCAAGAAAAAGTATCAAAGCTTGGGGTCGCTGGTCTTTCGGGGGAAGAAAAGCAGCATTACCTGCAGGCATTGAGTGAACGCGGCCGGATCGGCTAAAGCACTGAAAGTTGTGATAAAATCTAGGGTTTTTCCAGTATAACGCTAACCGGGACGTATCCATGGCAAGGGAAAAGGCAACAAACACCAAATCGGCAAAGGCAAAGGCGGCCGAATTATTGGCTAATATCGGTGGGCTACCTTCGCCGGTGGACGACGAGATGCGTAAAACGCGTCTCAAGACACTGATTAAACTAGGCAAGGAACGTGGCTTTCTGACCTATGCGGAGGTCAACGACCATCTGCCGGATGACGTCGTCGATGCCGAGCAGATTGAAAGCATCATCAGCACCTTCAACGACATGGGTATCCGCGTCTACGATGAGGCACCTGATGCTGAAACGCTGCTCATGTCTGAATCCTCACCGCCAGTTTCTACGGATGATGCAGACGTTGAAGAGCAAGCCGAACAAGCCTTATCAACGGTCGATTCTGAATTTGGTCGAACGACCGATCCGGTGCGCATGTACATGCGCGAAATGGGTTCGGTTGATCTGCTGACGCGCGAAGGCGAAATTGAAATTGCCAAGCGTATCGAAGACGGCCTCAAACACATGATTCAAGCGATTTCTGCCTGCCCGACAACGATTGCTGAAATCGTTGATTGTGCCGACAAGATTGCCCGCGACGAAATGCGTATCGACGAACTGATCGATGGCGTGATCGACCCTAACACCAACGAACTGATTGAAGAACTAGCAGAAGACGAAGAAGCGCAAATCGAAGTCGACGAGGCTGAAGATTCTGAAGCTGCCGAAGGTGCCGCTGCCGCTGCAACTTTGCTCAAGCTCAAAGAAGAGGGGCTGGAAAGGTTGTCGATCATTAAGGCGCATTATTCCAAAGCGCATACCACATTGGTCAAAAAAGGCTCTCAAGATTCGACTTACCTGAAATTCCAAGGAAAAATATCAGAAGAAATGATGGGTATCCGCTTCACTTCCAAAACCATCGAACGCCTATGTGATTCAGTACGTGCCATGGTTGAAGAAGCTCGTGCCTGTGAACGCAAGATACAGCGCATCTGCGTTGATACCGTGCGTATGCCCCGTCCTTATTTTATCAAGGTATTCCCCGGCAACGAGATGAACCTCGAATGGGTCGACGCTGAATTGGCTTCTATCAATAGCAAGGTTTATGCCCCGATCCTGACCCGTAATGCGCCAAACATCAAGGAAGAGCAGAAAAAACTGTTGGCCTTACAGGATCGCATCGGTATTCCGCTCAAGGAACTGAAAGACATCAATAAACAGATGTCAACTGGCGAAGCCAAGGCCCGTCGCGCCAAGCGCGAAATGACCGAAGCCAACCTGCGTCTGGTCATCTCGATTGCTAAAAAATACACCAATCGTGGCCTACAGTTTCTCGACCTGATTCAAGAAGGCAATATTGGCCTGATGAAGGCGGTTGATAAATTCGAATACCGTCGTGGTTACAAGTTCTCGACCTACGCCACTTGGTGGATTCGTCAGGCCATCACGCGTTCAATCGCCGATCAGGCCCGTACCATCCGCATACCGGTGCACATGATCGAAACGATCAATAAGATGAACCGCATCTCGCGCCAAATTCTACAGGAAACCGGCCTCGAAGCCGATCCCGCCACTCTGGCCAAAAAGATGGAAATGCCAGAAGAGAAAATTCGCAAAATCCTCAAAATCAGCAAAGAGCCAATCTCGATGGAAACGCCGATCGGCGACGACGACGATTCCCATCTGGGCGATTTTATCGAGGATTCAGCGACGCTGGCACCGACCGACGCGGCCCTATTCTCCAGCCTGCGTTTCATCACCAAAGATGTGCTTGATACACTCACGCCGCGCGAAGCCAAAGTGCTGCGCATGCGTTTCGGCATCGAAATGAACACTGACCACACGCTGGAAGAGGTTGGCAAGCAATTCGACGTCACCCGCGAACGGATCCGACAAATTGAAGCAAAAGCCCTACGCAAACTGCGCCATCCATCGCGTTCGGATAAGCTCCGTAGCTTCCTCGATAACAGTAGCAATTAACCGTTTTTAGGTTTATAGCTCAGTTGGTCAAAGCAGAAAATTTCATCATAGATTGTTCTTGAACACAGAAATCCAGCGGTTAAGCCAGGGCAATCGCATGAATGCCAATGTCTTTAGCTATCCGAAATAGTCGTTCACAATCAATGAATTACAGAG
>CAIWVX010000279.1 GCA_903916205.1 uncultured beta proteobacterium | reverse complement strand
TTTTCTTATCAGCCATCTCGGCCTACCTCATTTCATGTGGAGATTGAGTCAATTTGCAGATCAAACCCGAACTCAAACTGACATTGCCGCACGACTGACCAGCACTTTGTCAATCAAACCATAGTCTGCCGCTTCCTGTGAAGAAAGGAAATTATCGCGGTCGGTATCACGTTCGATACGCTCAATCGGCTGCCCCGTGTGATGGGCCATGATTTCATTGAGTTTAGCGCGTAGCGAGAGAATTTCCTTGGCGTGGATGGCAATATCCGAAGCTTGGCCTTGGAAGCCACCCATTGGCTGGTGAATCATCACCCGCGAGTTGGGCAGAGCAAAACGCTTGCCCTTGGTACCCGCCGTCAGCAGGAAAGCCCCCATCGAACAGGCCTGCCCCATACATAACGTAGATACGTCGGGCTTGATAAACTGCATAGTGTCGTAAATTGACATCCCGGCCGTTACCGAACCGCCCGGTGAATTGATGTAAAAATGAATGTCTTTGTCTGGGTTTTCAGCTTCCAGAAAAAGCAGCTGTGCGACCACCAGATTGGCCGTAATGTCATTGACGGGGCCAACCAGAAAGATGACGCGTTCTTTAAGCAGACGCGAATAAATATCATACGCCCGCTCACCCCGTCCGCTTTGTTCGATGACCATCGGCACCATACCCAGAGCTTGCGGCTCCAGCGTTGTTCCAGATTCAAAACGATCAAAACTCATGCCCGCTCCTTTAGATCCCGAGTTGAAAAAACTCAAGATTTTTGTCCCATTAGTTCGTCAAAGAGAATAGGGGTATCGACAACTGTGACCCTCTCAAGGGCCCAAGCCACGACATTGTCTTCAATAACCGCGCCTTCGATTTCGGCAAGACGTTGCGGCTGAGTGTAATACCAACGCACAATTTCTTCAGGAGCCTCGTAATTTTGTGCCGTTTCGTCGACCAGTGTTTTAATTTGTTCCGACTTAGCTTGCAGGTTGTTTTTCTTAACCAGTTCGGAAAGAATCAGGCCGAGTGCAACACGGCGCTTGGCTTGATCATCAAACCACTCGCGCTTAATCGGGAAATCTTTCGCTTTTATGCCGCCACGCTGTTCCATATCGTGACGCGCGATCTGAACTAGGCGTTCAATTTCCATTTCGACTAGGGCACTCGGAACATCAATCGGATTCGCTTTGAGTAGCGCATCCATGACCTGATTCTTGACTTTATCCTGTAAACGTTTCTTCACTTCACGCTTGAGATTGATTTCAATTTCAGCACGCATTTTGTCCACATCGCCATCGCCAACACCGAGAGACTTGGCAAATTCGCTATCCAATTCGGGGAGCACCGGTTCTTTGACGTCTTTGACGGTAATGTCGAAAGTAACGGTCTGACCCGCCAGTTCCTTGGCGTAATTTTCAGGAAAGGTCATCTCTAAAGATTTACTTTCGCCGGCCTTGAGACCGATCACGGCGTTTTCAAAGTCTGGCAGCATAGCCCCTTCGCCGAGTACAAACGGATAGTCACTCGCCTGACCACCGGGGAAAGCCACGTTATCTTTTTTGCCGAGGAAGTCCACCTTGACACTATCTCCAACGACCGCCGCACGATCCACTGACTCAAAACGCATGCGCTGTTTGCGCAGTACCGCTAAAGAGCTATCCATCTCGGCGTCGCCCACGTCAAGCGTCGAGCGCTCGATGACGATTTCCGATAAATCGCCCAATTTGACTTCAGGATAAACTTCAAAAACCGCAGTAAATTCAAGATGCGTGGCATTTTCGCTGGTTTTCGGCTCGATACGCGGGTAGCCTGCAACACGTAATTTCTGAGCATTGGCCGTTTCACCAAAAGCCTGTTGAAGCGCCTCATTCAAAGCCTCGTGACCCGCCTCGTCACCGTATTGTTGTTTGACAATATGGGCCGGAACCTTGCCCGGACGAAAGCCTGGCATCTTCACCGTCTTGCTGATTTTCTTCAACCGCAGGTCAATCGCCTTGTCGAGGTCAGCAATAGCCACCGCGAGATCCAGGCGACGCTCTAGGGCGTTGGGCAACTGAGCCGCTTCGACTGGGGTAAGTGTGGCGTTTGTTTCCATTGATAATCCTTGAAGTCTTGTAAAATTGGGGGCTGAAAGACAGCCGCTAAGTTAATTCGTTAAGTTTGGTGCGAGAGACAGGAATCGAACCTGCACACCTTGCGGCGCTGGAACCTAAATCCAGTGCGTCTACCAATTCCGCCACTCTCGCTTGGTCGGCCATTTTACCCGAGATAACCCTATACTGTCAGCCGCTCAAGTGTCCAAAGTTTGTCATTCCTTTCAAATAAACGCCACCCTTGTGCAAATTCGCCCCGATGCCTGTTGATCATTACGAAAATTTTCCTGTCGCTTCTTTCCTGCTACCGAAAAGACTGCGTCATCCCATCGAGACCATCTACCGCTTTGCCCGTGCGGCGGATGACCTTGCCGACGAAGGTAATGCCAGCGATGAAGAGCGTCTGCAGGCACTCGCCGAATACAACGTTGAACTGTCCCGGATTGAACAAGGCCAGCCGCCTACAACCCCAGCTTTTCAGGAACTGGCTCAGGTTATTGCTCAATGGCAGCTGCCCCTGCAACTCTTTCGTGATCTGATTGATGCCTTTTCGCAAGA
>CAIWVX010000278.1 GCA_903916205.1 uncultured beta proteobacterium | reverse complement strand
TCTCATCTTCCGTATCTCCTGTAACAACTTCATCCGTCTCATCTCGCACCCCCTTCAGGGCACTATGACAACCGGACAAATGTCGTGCTACAGAACCGGACAACTTTAAAACTCGCAACAGGTTCGCATCACGGCTTGCCGAAACAAACGGATCAAGCTATACGCGAGCATTGCAAAGCTTAAAGCCGCTTCTGTCGCCCCAAAGGCGTTGAGAGCAAAGTTGTCCAGCCCGAAATCGGCCTTGAGTTCTTTAATGCGGTTCTCGCAATCCGCACGCCCCCGGTAGCCGCGCCAGACTCTTGGGTGATGACCGGTTATCGTTTCACAGTCCTTCACCTTCTTGCTCAACGAACGCAGTGAAACAGAAATTAGATCAGGAAAAATGATGGACTAAAAAAACATCACATGCACTTGCGAAATCGGGGAATCCCCCAACGGGGTGCTACTTCCATCCTCGTTGTACACAGGTTCGCGAGGAATGCCGAAAAGACGACCCACCAGCGCACAGCGTGACAACAACCCATAAGGTCAATTGCCACCTGTGCCGTCAGTCGGCGTGAGCTTAGGCTGACGCCAGCGCCTGATCGAGATCGGCCAGCAGATCGTCGATATGTTCGATACCGATTGACAGGCGGATCATATCTTCCGAGACCCCCGCTTTAGCCATTTCTTCGGCCCCAAGTTGCCGGTGAGTGGTGGATGCCGGATGGCAAGCGAGCGACTTGGAGTCGCCGATGTTGACCAGTCGGGTAAAGAGTTGCAGCGCATCCTGGAAACGCGCGCCCGCCGCACTTCCGCCCTTGACACCAAAGGTCAAAATACCGGAAGCCTTGCCGCCCATGTATTTCTGCACCAAAGCGTGATCTTTGTGCTCTGGCAAACCGGCGTAATTAACCCAGGCGACCTTGGCCTGTCCGCGCAGGAAATTGGCCACTTTGACGGCGTTTTCACAAATGCGATCCATACGTAAGGCGAGTGTTTCCAGCCCTTGCAGAATCAGGAAGACATTGAACGGCGAGATGGCAGCCCCCATGTTGCGCAATGGCACCACGCGAGCACGGCCAATAAAAGCCGCCGCGCCGAGGGCTTCGGTATAAACCACGCCGTGGTAGGACACATCGGGTTCATTCAATCGCTTAAATTTAGTTTTGTGCTCGGCCCAGGGGAATTTGCCACTATCGACAATGATTCCGCCAATCGAATTGCCATGACCGCCGATGTACTTGGTCAGCGAATGCACGACAATGTCGGCACCGTGCTCAAACGGACGGCACAAATAAGGCGAGGGAACGGTGTTGTCGACGATGAGCGGAACCCCATGACGGTGGGCGATTTCAGCCAATTTCTCGAAGTCGGTAATATTGCCGAGCGGGTTTCCGATCGATTCGCAATACACCGCCTTGGTCTTATCGTCGATCAACTTTTCGAACGTTGCCGGGTCGCTATAGTCGGCAAAGCGCACATTGATGCCGTATTGCGGCAAGGTGTGCGCAAACAAATTGTAGGTGCCGCCGTAGAGCGTTGAGGCAGAAACAATGTTATCCCCGGCTTCGGCGATGGTGAGGATGGCGTAGGTGATGGCTGCTTGGCCCGAGGCTAGAGCCAGCCCGGCAATACCGCCTTCGATAGCGGCGACACGCTTTTCCAGCACATCCTGCGTCGGGTTCATGATGCGGGTGTAAATATTTCCCGCCACCTTCAAATCAAAGAGGTCAGCGCCGTGCTGGGTGTTGTCGAAGGAATATGACGTGGTCTGATAGATGGGAACAGCCACCGCCTTGGTCGTGGCTTCAGGGCTGTATCCGGCGTGAATGGCAAGGGTTTCGAGTTTCATGGTATTGGTCTCATCCTAAGTGGGGGGTCAAAGATTAACGAAGATTTTAGCATTGGCGGATTCAAGCCTAAACTCAAAGCCAGATGCCGCACGGGGGAAAACAATCCTAGAAGACATGGAGAAGGCGATCTCGGCTATTGAAAGCGCATCGACAGATCCAGCGCATGAACATCCTTGGTTAGACCGCCAATCGAAATGCGATTAACGCCCGTTTCGGCGATGCCGCGTACGGTCAGGAGGTTCACGTTGCCGGAAGCCTCAAGTAAGGCTCGCCCCGCCGTGATAGCCACGGCGTCACACATTTGTTCAAGCGTCATGTTATCGAGCAGAATCATTTTGGCCCCGGCAGCCAGCGCTTGATTCAGTTCGTCTAAATTTTCGACTTCAACCTGAATAAATTTGCAGCGGACGTGACGTCCTCCCGCCAGCTTTTTAGCCTCAGCCATCGCCTGAGCAATACTGCCCGCCGCCTGGATGTGATTTTCCTTGATCAATATTGCGTCATATAAACCGAAGCGATGGTTTCCGCCACCGCCGCATTGAACAGCAAACTTCTGCGCCAAGCGCAAGCCGGGAAGCGTTTTTCTCGTGTCAACAATTTGAGTCTGTGTGCCGATGACCGCATCGACAAATTCACGCGTTTTAGTGGCCACGCCAGAAAGCATCTGTAAGAAATTGAGTGCCGTGCGTTCGCCGGTGAGCAAGGATCGCGCCGTGCCGGTGATTTCACATAAATTCTGCTGCGCGACAACGCGCTCGCCATCGGCGGCGTACCACGTAATGCGAATGTCTGGATCGAGCGCTTTAAAGCACTGAGTGAACCACGCGGTGCCGCACAAAATGGCATCTTCTCGTGCAATGACTGTCGCTCGGGTCAATACGCCAGCGGGAACCAGTTGCGCTGTCAGGTCGCCGGAACCCACATCTTCGGCTAGCGCAGCGGAAACATTACGTTCGATCTCTTCTTGGAGCAGACTCGATAACTCGGGAAAGGCAGACGTGTTCATGAAGAGTCCAGAAGGCAAAGCCAGAAAATAAGAAGGTGAATTATTACCCAATTAGCGGTGAATTTCACGCCTGAGGCGATGCCCATCCCAAACGATGGATTCACCTTGCTGATCATGCCAATCGGCTAACACCCAGCGTTCAACATGAATACCATCAACAATGTGATCGTGGGTTGCCGGGCGGTGCGTATGCCCATGAATCAACGTGGCATAGCCGTACTGGCGCAGAAAGTCGTCTGTCGCGGCGGGATTGAGATCCATTAAATACGGCACTTGCGTGGACTTTTGGCGCTTTACGTTTTCGCTTTGTAGGCGCAGTGCGGCGGCGATTTTTTTGCGTTCATCGAGCGACTTAGCAAGAAAAGCCGTCTTCCACTCAGGACGGCGAACTTGAGCGCGAAATACTTGATAATCGGAATCATCCGTACACAGTTCGTCGCCATGTGAAAGAACCAGTTGCCAAGACGACAAGGAGAGTACCGATGGATCAGGAAGAAGCCGGACACCGCTACGCGCGGAAAACGTTTCGCCAAGCAAAAAATCACGATTGCCATGCATCAGGGAAATGCCGACACCGCTTTCGGAAAGTAAGCGCAGCGCGTCTACTATTTGGCGATTAAAGCCCTCTTGAGGGTCATCAAGGCAATCGTCACCCGGCCAAACCTCAAAGAGATCGCCAAGGATATAGAGGTGCTCGGCTCGATCCGCCAGACTGTGCAGAAAATCAATAAAAATACGCGTAACAGCGGGCGTCAGCGGTGAAAGATGCAGGTCTGAAATGAAATGAATCATGGCAATTCAGACCGGAGTCAATGATCAATTTCAGCAGATTTCAACGCGTTCTATGATCACGTCTTCCTCGGGAACATCCTGATGGAAGCCGCTCTTGCCGGTCGCTACGTCTTGGATTTGATCCACAATTTCCTGACCTTCAACCACCTTGCCAAAAACACAATACCCCCAGCCGTTCGCATTAGGCATCTTGAAATTAAGAAACGCGTTATCCGCCACATTGATAAAAAACTGTGCCGTCGCCGAGTGCGGATCAGAGGTACGCGCCATCGCCAGGGTGTAGGCATCGTTTTTAAGACCATTGTCCGCCTCATTTTTTATCGGCGCATTACACCGCTTCTGCTTCATTCCTGGTTCAAAGCCGCCACCCTGAATCATAAAACCGGGAATGACGCGGTGGAAAATTGTATTGTCGTAGTGTCCGGCTTCGGCGTAAGCAAGAAAATTCTTGACGGACTCCGGCGCCTTTTCAGCGTCAAGTTCGACAACAATGACGCCAAAATTAGTATGTAGTTTGATCATGAGTTTTCTTTACTTTGAGTCAGAAATTATTTTTACGGAGTGGATGACAATCGGCTTGACTGGAATATCCGTAGCATTAGTGGGAGATTGGGCGATTTTGTCGACCACGTCCATGCCCTGAGTCACTTTACCAAAAACGGCGTAACCCCAACCATCGTCACCCGGATAATCGAGCATGACATTGTTTTTGTGGTTGATGAAGAATTGTGCTGTAGCCGAGTGAGGGGCGTTGGCACGGGCCATTGAGATAGTGCCGCGATCATTTTTTAAGCCATTTTTAGCTTCGTTTTCTAGGGGTTTTTGGGTCGCTTTTGGCTGCATGTCCGAGGTGAAACCACCGCCTTGAATCATGAAGCCTTTAATCACCCGGTGAAAGATCGTCCCGTTGTAAAAGCCATTCTTGGTGTATTGCAGAAAGTTTTGCACTG
>CAIWVX010000277.1 GCA_903916205.1 uncultured beta proteobacterium | reverse complement strand
GCAATGAAGAGCCAGAGAGGTGATTTTAGTGCGCACCGTCTCCCTTATTCCAGTCAAATCATTACAAATTAAACTCAGGTACCCCTCGCGTGACACGACCTCTTAACGACAATTTTCTGCGTGCTCTGCTCAAGGAGCCGACAGACTACACTCCCATCTGGCTGATGCGACAGGCGGGGCGCTATCTTCCGGAGTACGGTGAAACGCGCAAACGCGCCGGTAGTTTTCTGCATTTGTGCAAGAGTCCGGCATTCGCTTGCGAAGTCACGTTACAGCCGCTGTCACGTTATAAGCTTGATGCGGCGATCTTATTTTCGGACATCCTCACCGTGCCCGATGCCATGGGGCTGGGTTTGTATTTTACCGAAGGGGAAGGCCCAAAATTCGAGCGTCCGTTGCGCGAAGAATCGGCAATTCGAGCGCTTACGGCCCCCAATCCATACGACCATCTGCGTTATGTGCTCGATGGCGTTTCTGAAATTCGCCGAGCGCTGGATAACTCGGTGCCCCTCATTGGATTCTCCGGCAGTCCATTTACCTTGGCCTGTTATATGGTCGAAGGCGGGTCAAGTAGCGACTACCGGCGCGTTAAAACCATGATCTATGATCGACCGGATCTGATGCATCGTATCCTGTCGGTGACGGCGGATGCGGTAACCGCCTATCTGAATGCCCAGATTGAGTCTGGCGCACAGGCCGTGATGATTTTTGATTCATGGGGCGGCGCACTTTCGGCGGCGGCTTACCAAGAATTTTCGCTGTATTACATGCAGCGCATTCTCAGTGGTTTGATTAAGGAAAAAGAGGGGGAACGCATTCCTTCGATCGTTTTCACCAAAGGCGGCGGATTATGGCTGGAGTCGATGGCGAACAGCGGTTGTGATGCACTTGGACTGGACTGGACAATCGACATTGGCGAAGCGCGTCGGCGAGTGGGCAGTAAAGTCGCCTTGCAAGGGAATCTTGACCCGAACGTGCTGTTTGCGTCACCGGATAAAATCGCCAACGAAGCGAAGAAAATCCTCGACAGCTACGGCCCCGGTCATACCGGTCATGTTTTTAACTTGGGGCACGGAATCTCTCAATTCACCCCACCGGAGCATGTGACCGCGTTGGTGGATACGGTGCATCGCTATAGCAAAATTCAGCGCCAAACAAGCTAAATATTTTCAATTTTTGTGTTGACTTATGCACAGAAAATGATTCCTTCGCACAAGCAGCAAAAAAATCACTAAAAATCATTGACTTGAGATTAAGTATATGATTATAAATAGAAAAATAATCTGTTTCTTTCGTCAAGAATTAGCGGCGTGCCTGTAGGCATGGCCTATTGCCGAGGTGATTAAAATTAACACACAGACTTATCCACAGAATTTATGTACGGCTAAAATCAATAGACTACTTAATGAGTTACGGCCTTATTACAGAACCGGGGCGAACTTTGAAGGCTAAATTGGCATCAACAGGAGATGGCTTTCGGCAGAGATTCCCCCCGAAAGTCAACGATAAAATCGCATGCAGATAGTCAAAATTGCGCTTGATGTTCCTCTGCATCGTTTCTTCGATTATCGTGTTCCTGAAAACGAACACCTGAATTCAAGTGACTTAGGGCTTCGGGTGTGCGTGCCATTCCGACACACAACCAAGATCGGCATTATCGTCGGATTATCTGAAACCACGGATATTCCGCTCGCCCAGCTCAAATCCATCGAAACGGTGCGGCGTGACTTGCCGCCCTTACCGCCCGACTGGTTTCGGTTATGCGAATTTTGCGCGGGCTATTATCAAGCGCCACTCGGTGAAGTCATGCTATCGACCTTGCCTGCCAGTCTGCGGCGGACGAACCCGCCGAAAGCGCAGCTTAGCCGTCGGACGGTAAAACAGCGTGCGCCGCACCCCCCGCCTGAACTCACCGCTGAACAACAGGCGGCGCTGGCAAAAATCGTCGATGACGGTCTGGGGTTCAGGGCTTACCTCCTGCATGGCGTGACCGGCAGCGGCAAGACCGAAGTTTATCTACGGCTAATCGAACGTGCTCTAGCGGCAGGAAAGCAGGTCTTGCTGCTGGTGCCAGAAATCAACCTCACGCCACAACTGGAGGCGCGAGTCAGTGCGCGATTTCCAGAGGCCGGACTCGTAAGCCTGCATAGTGAACTCAGCGAAGCCGCACGTAGCCGCAACTGGCGTGCGGCGCTGGAGGGAACGGCACGAATTGTTCTTGGTACCCGGCTGGCGATTTTTACGCCAATGCCTGAACTGGGTCTGATCGTCGTTGATGAAGAGCATGACGCCTCCTTCAAACAGCAGGACGGTATGCGCTATTCGGCGCGAGATGTCGCCGTCTTCCGGGCGCGTGAACGTGGCGTAACGATCGTTCTTGGCTCAGCGACGCCCTCGCTAGAAAGCTGGGCGAATGCCACCGATACCCGGACGCCGGGGCGCTACACCTTACTCAGTCTGCGCCAACGGGCTGTTGAGAAGGCGACGTTACCGGTGGTGCAACGGATCGACACCCGACGCGAGAAATTGCAGGACGGGTTTTCCGGTGCCCTTTTCGAGGCCATCGAAAAACGCTTGCTACGCGGTGAGCAGAGCTTAGTTTTTCTTAATCGGCGCGGTTACGCCCCGGTACTGACCTGCACCGGCTGTGGCTGGATTTCACATTGTGCGCGTTGCGCGGCCAATCTGGTTCTGCATCTGGCCGATGCTCGCTTGCGCTGCCACCATTGCGGTTTTGAAACGCGCGTGCCAAAAGCTTGCCCGACCTGCGGCAATCAAGACATACACGCTTTTGGTCGTGGCACACAACGCCTTGAAGAGGTTCTGGCCGAGCGCTACCCGCAGGCACGCATCCTGCGCGTGGACCGTGACTCCGCCAAAAGCCGCAAGCAGTGGGAAGCCCTTTCTGCGCAGATTTATGCTGGCGAGGCCGACATTCTGGTGGGCACACAAATGCTGGCCAAGGGGCACGATTTCCCGAAATTGACCTTGGTCGGTGCCCTAGGTGCCGATGCGGCGTTATTTGCGGCTGACTGGCGTGCTCCAGAACGCTTATTCGCCCAGTTGATGCAGGTCGCAGGACGGGCTGGACGGGCTGAACTCCCCGGTGAAGTGCTGATTCAGACGGAATTTCCCGAACATCCCCTTTATGCCGCGCTGATCCGGCATGATTATCCGGGCTTTGCCGGAGAGCAACTCAAGGAACGCGAACAGGCGGGTTTCCCGCCCTATGCGTATCAGGCGATGCTACGCGCCGAAGCGCCTCAAATGGCCGACTCCCTCGCTTTTCTAGCGACCGCACGAGCCTGGCCAGACGCCGAACTTTACCGTGATGTGATGTTGTACGACCCGGTTCCGATGCGTATGGCGCGACTGGCTAACCTAGAACGCGCCCAGTTGCTGATTGAGTCGCCTTCGCGGCGCACCTTGCAAGTTTTTCTCAGCGAATGGCGAGTCGTCTTGGACAAGATAAAATCGCCTTCCCGCTTGCGCTGGCATCTGGAAGTGGATCCCTTGGAATTTTGAGCCGCGCGATGGCTATAAAAACGAATCGCGGGGCTGTTGGTAAGCCGCTGATAAAATAGACGCCATGAGACACGGCATTACGCGCATTGAAAAATTGGAAGACTACCGTCTTTTCGACGCCATTATTGACACTCGATCACCGGCTG
>CAIWVX010000276.1 GCA_903916205.1 uncultured beta proteobacterium | reverse complement strand
CCATACGTGGGCAAGTTGGCTAGTGCAAGAAGGCGTCCCGCTTTACGCTTTGCAGGAAATGGGCGGATGGAAAACTGCCGCGATGGTTCGAAGATACGCGCATTTGGGTCCAGCACATAACTTGAGATATGCTCAGACGATTGATTCGACGTTGCGGGAGGCGGTAGGTCTTAATGATTGCTGAAAATCCGCGTGTCCGTGGTTCAATTCCGCGACTGGCCACACGTTTTTCTGACGGCTCCCTAACGGGGGCCGTTTGCATTTCTGCGATCGCAACCGGTGCGGCGTTCTGTGCATCCAGCGCAAGTTGTCACATCTCCGCCGCTAAGACACTTTATCGGCATATATGTAATAATCATGTACGGCAACATCCCGCATTCTTGTACACAAGCCAATGGTGGAATTTATTTCTAATTTGCCTCGAACAGAAATATATCAACCCACTACAAATCACATAGAGCCATTATTTTACTATCCCCAAAAATACGGCCAAACAACGCTCAACCTTCACCAGAGCATCCGCATCGATGCGTCCGAAGGCTGCCCCTACCTTGTCGCGTTTCACCGTCACGGCCTTGTCCACCATCACCTGTGAAGGCTTCTGTAGACCGTTCTCTGCGCTGGGCTGAATAGTCACGCGCAGCAACGGCGCAGGAACAAGTAGGCTAGTAATGGGCAGAACGGTTGTGCTCGCGTGTTCGCTGAACTGGTCGGCTTGAATGATCAATGCGGGGCGTGCTTTGCCGAAGTCGCCTTGCATGGCGATGGTCACAAGAGCGCCACGCATCATTCCGTCCAGCCGTCCATATCTGCCAATACTTCATCCATGAACTGCTGCATGGCTTTGTCGGCGCTATCGGCCTGAGCCACAAGAAAGCATTGGCGACGGCATTCCTCCGCAAAGTCCGGGCGGCGTGTATCCGGCACCCAAATTTGCACCGGGCGAAGTCCTGCCATGCGCATCGCGTCGCGATGCTTTTGAACTCGTGCGTTAACATGTGTGCTTCCCATTTAAGCCTCCTGTCAAATTACATGTAACACTGTACATGGCCGCTGTGTTACATGCAACAAGTCTCAACGACTCATGCCCGGTGAGTTATTGCGCTCGATCTTCTTTTGCTTTTCTACTCATTGCTTGGTTTTTAAAAAGTTCACCGGTGAACTTTTTTCTGGTTCTATCCCGGATGTTGCATAAACTTCCCGCCTGATGCCAATACGCTTAAATTTTGCATACAGCATGTGTCGTCGAGCTCGAAATAGCGCGGATAAATGGCATCGGCCAGCCGAAACATCTTGTTTTCCACCCCATACGCTGTGATTACCGTGCTTTTCGCCGTCTCCAAGTAAGCAGAAGCCTCCGATCTGGCGGATTCAAACTAATTCGGAGGATAGTGCCGTGCTGGTCGATAATGACCCTGTAATCTTTTCGTTGAGTACTTAACGAAGGGGAAAAAAGATGAAAGCGAACCCGCAATCAAAAGCACTTGAAGGCATCAAGAAAGAGCAACGGAAGCGGCGTAATTTTACGCT
>CAIWVX010000275.1 GCA_903916205.1 uncultured beta proteobacterium | reverse complement strand
CTCGGCTTAATTTTTAACCGTTTGCCGACGTATTTCCTGTGCCCATTATCGACCTCCATTGCCATTCCACTGCCTCTGACGGGCTTTTCGCACCGGCTGATTTAGCGCGTCTTGCGGCGGCCAATGGCGTCGAACGGCTGGCGCTGACCGATCACGATTGTCTTGATGGCCTGGTCGCCGCACGCACTGCGGCCAATGAAGTGGCGATGGGCTTTATTGATGGCGTCGAAATATCCATCGAATGGGGCGGTTTGCAGGTGCATATTCTGGGTTACAACTTTGATACCGACGATGCCGCGCTTAATGCCGGTTTGGCGTCGATCCGTTCCGGGCGAGTGGTTCGGGCGCAGCGGATGGCCGCCGAGTTGGAAAAAATAGGCTTTGCCGGATGCTTCGAGGGGGCCATGCGCTTTGCCGGAAATCCGAGTCTAATCAGTCGTGCTCATTTCGCGCGCTACCTTGTAGAGCAAGGGGTATGCAAAGATGTGCGGAGCGTTTTTGATGCGTATCTTGTGCCAGGACGCCCCGGTTATGTTGCGCATTGTTGGGCGACGCTGGAAGAATCCGTGGGCTGGGTGCTGGGTGCCGGGGGCATTGCGTCCATTGCCCACCCCGGCCGCTACAAATTTTCCCGGCCTCAAATGCGCACACTGCTTGATGACTTTAAGCAATTTGGCGGACAGGCTATCGAAATCATCTCGGGCAGCCATTCGTCTGAGCATGTGGCCTTTTTCACTCGCCAAGCGCGAGAAAAAGGATTTATGGCCTCCTGCGGCTCAGACTTTCATGGACTGGGCGAAAGTTACGTTGCCCTCGGCCGATTTGAACCCTTGCCCAAAGGGTTGACGCCGATTTGGGAGGCTTTCTAGGCATGGCGCGTTACCTTTCAATTCACCCGGAAGATCCGCCGCCTCGTCTGCTGGCGCAGGCCGCCGAAGTGCTACGTGCTGGCGGGGTCGTCGCCTTTCCTACGGACTCCTGCTATGCCCTCGGATGTTGTCTGGGGGATAAAGACGCGCTGGAACGCATCCGTCGAATTCGCGAAGTTGATGATCGTCATCATCTGACGCTGATGTGTCGGGACCTTTCCGAAATCGCCCAATTTGCCAAGGTCGATAACGCTCAGTACCGCTTGCTCAAAGCGACGACACCGGGCAGTTACACGTTCATTCTTGAGGCCACCAAAGAGTTACCGCGCCGGGTGCTACACCCCAAGCGCAAGACCATCGGCTTGCGCGTCCCGGCCAATAGCGTGGCGCAGGCGTTGTTAGAAATGCTCGGCGAGCCGCTGCTCACCACCACGCTGATGCTCCCCGGCGATGAAGGGCCACTGACGGAAGGTTGGGAAATTCAGGATCGTTTGGATGATCTCATCGAGCTGATTCTTGACGGCGGCCATTGTGGCACTGAGCCAACCACCGTGATTGACTTGACTCATCTGCCGCCGCAACTGATGCGTGCCGGGCGCGGCGCTCTCGAACCTTTTGCTCTGGAGTAAGCGGCAATGGATATTTCAGGAATCATCCAAACCGTCTCAATCGGGGCGTTGCCAGTGCTCTTGGCGATTACCTTGCATGAGGCGGCACATGGCTATGTGGCGCGATATTTTGGTGATTTGACGGCCTGGCAGGCGGGACGAATCAGCTTGAATCCGCTACGTCATATCGAACTTTTCGGCACCATTCTTCTGCCCGTGATGTTGCTGGTAATCGGCAGTCCTTTCCTTTTTGGTTGGGCTAAACCGGTGCCGGTCAATTATGGCCGCTTGCGCCATCCCAAGCGCGATATGTTGTGGGTTGCCGCCGCTGGGCCTGCCGTTAATTTGTTGATGGCCTTAGGCTGGGGGGCCATGCTCCGAGTCGATACCTTGATTCCACTTAATGCCTACAGCCACTCAATGGCGGTGATGTGTGAAATCGGCATCGGGATCAATTTGGCGTTGATGGTGCTCAATCTGCTGCCTTTACCGCCGCTTGATGGCGGGCGAATTGCGGTGAGTCTGCTGCCTTATTCGCTGGCGCTCATGTTTTCCCGGCTTGAACGCTGGGGGTTTGTCATCTTGCTGGCTTTGCTTTACTTTAAGATTCTCGATTACATTTTGTGGCCTGTTGTGGCCTTCTTCAAAGAACTCATTCTTCTGATCTTTCAACTGAACTAACACTATGTATGCAGAACGCGTTCTCTCCGGTATGCGCCCGACCGGCAGCTTGCACCTTGGCCACTATCACGGGGTGCTGAAAAACTGGATTACCCTCCAGAATAATTATCCTTGCCTGTTTTTTGTCGCCGACTGGCACGCCTTGACCACGCAGTACGACGACCCGCGCGGAATCGAAAAGTCGGCGATGGACATGGTGATCGACTGGCTGGCCGCCGGGGTTGATCCGACCAAGGCGACGCTGTTCATCCAGTCGCAAGTCCCCGAACATGCCGAACTGCATTTATTGTTGTCGATGATGACGCCACTGGGCTGGCTGGAGCGTGTGCCCACGTACAAAGATCAGCAGCAGAAACTCGATTCCAAGGATTTGTCGACCTACGGCTTTCTCGGTTATCCCTTGCTAATGAGTTCCGATATTCTGATCTACCGCGCCGACAAAATACCGGTTGGAGAAGATCAAGTACCACACGTTGAATTCACCCGCGAGCTGGCCCGGCGCTTTAATCATATGTACGGTCGCGAACCCGGTTTCGAGGATAAAGCCAAAGAAGCGGTGAAAAAGCTAGGCAGCAAGAACGCCCGCACTTACACACAGTTGCGGACACGCTTTCAACAGGAGGGCGATGCCACCGCCGTTGAACGCGCCCATGCCTTGCTGAACGAGGCGCAAAATCTTTCGCTCGATGAACGCGAGCGTCTGCTTGGTTATCTTGAAGGCACAGGAAAAATGATTCTGGTTGAGCCGGGAGCCTTATTAACCGAAGCGTCAAAAATGCCGGGGCTTGATGGACAAAAGATGTCTAAGTCCTACCACAACACTATTACGCTAAGAGAAGACGAAGCCTCCGTAACGCAGAAAATCAAGCGTATGCCGACCGATCCGGCGCGTGTTCGTTTAACCGATGCGGGCGATCCTGAAAAATGCCCGGTGTGGCATTTACATGCGGTCTATTCGGATGAAGTCTGTCGCAACTGGGTACAAAAAGAATGCCGTCGTGCAGGGATCGGCTGTCTCGATTGCAAGCAGCCAGTCATCGACGCGATCCTGCGCGAGCAAGCCCCAATGCGTGAGCGTGCGCAAACTTACCTTGACGATCCACAACTCGTCCGTCACATCATTGCCGATGGAAATAGCCAAGCCCGCAAGCTGGCACAAGAAACCATGCGCGATGTACGTGAGGCGATGGGTTTGAATTACGGTTGATCTTGATGAGCCCAAAATCCACCACAGAGACGCAGAGACACCGAGAAAAGCAACACAGAGAAAATCAAGTTCTTCTCTGTGAAACCTCTGTGCCTCTGCGCCTCTGTGGTGAAAGGCTTTTTGATTTATGAGTGCTATCGCAAGCATCGACAACGCGGCAGAGACCATCGAGCCGCTAGCCCGGATCTATGGCGAGCCGATGGCGCAGTTGCCGCTGGATCTTTATATTCCGCCGGATGCTATGGCGGTCATGCTCGATGCCTTTGAAGGGCCGCTCGATCTGCTGCTGTACTTGATCCGCAAAACCAACGTCAATGTTCTCGACATTCCAATGGCCCCGCTGACCGTGCAGTATCTGACCTACGTTGAAGCCATGCGCTCGCATAATCTTGAGTTGGCCGCCGACTATCTGGTGATGGCGGCGATGTTGATCGAAATCAAGTCGCGTATGCTGTTGCCCAAGGCCAAGGTCGCTGAAGGTGACGAGGCAGAAGATCCGCGTGCAGAACTGGTTCGCCGCCTGATTGAATACGAACAGATGAAGCTGGCCGCGCAGCGGCTAAATGAGCTGCCACAAGCAGAACGCGATTTTGACTGGGTTGAGGTGTGGGTTGAAAAATCCATGCTGCGGCGTTTGCCCGAGGTCAATCCTGAAGACTTGAAAAATGCCTGGCGTAACATTTTGGGTCAAGCCAAATTGCACACCCACCACTTGATCCGGCGCGAGGAATTGTCGGTACGCGAGCACATGGGCTTGATTCTCCGGCAATTGCGCGACAATGCCGGCTTTCTTGAGTTTGTGTCACTGTTTGATCCGACGCTGGGAGCGCCGGTGTTGGTCGTGCATTTTCTGGCGATGCTTGAACTGGCGCGTGAGCATCTCCTTGAAATGACACAAGAAGACGCTTTTACCCCGATTTATGTGAGGTTGGCTGATGGACGAAAAGAATCAGGCGATGACGCCTAACGCTAGCCCGGAAACGGATCTGCTGATGAATCAAATGCAGCAGTCGACTCCGGTCATTGAAAACCTAGGGCATCTCAAACAGATTCTTGAAGCGGTGTTATTGAGTGCGCAGCAGCCTTTATCAATTGCCGATTTAAGAAAAATATTTACCGAGGAAATCGCGACCGATGTCTTGCGCGTCCTGCTTGATGGGCTGCGTGTGGACTGGGCGGAGAGACCGCTGGAACTGGTGCAATTGGCAAGCGGCTGGCGTTTCAGAACGCGCGCCCAATTTCTCCCGTATCTGGAACGGCTGAGTCCCGAGAAACCGCCCAAATACTCACGGGCGGTTCTTGAAACCTTGGCGATCATCGCCTATCGCCAACCCGTTACGCGGGGCGATATTGAAGATATTCGTGGAGTAACGGTCGCCACCCAGATCATCAAAGTATTGGAAGAGCGTGGCTGGATTGATGTTGTTGGACATCGCGACACACCCGGCCGCCCGGCCTTGTTAGCCACCACTAAGAAATTCCTCGACGACCTCGGTTTACGTAGTGTGACCGAGTTGCCACCGCTTGAGATAATGAACCAAACGCTGGAACTGGTCGATGCCCAATAAAACCCGTAAAACCCCGTTTAGAGCGCCAACGGGAACCCCCGCCAGCCCTCCACGCCGACGTCGAGGTGCGGACGCCGCTGATCCGGCTAAATCCTCGCGCAATCCTCGCGCACAAAGCGCCACGCGCCCACCACGCTCGCCACGTTTTTCTGATGAATTGCCTGATTTAAACGAGGTCGAGGCCAAGTCGACGCGTGTGCCGCGTACGCCCCGCCCGGATCAATCCAAGCGCGAACGACACAAAGAGCTACCGGGAAAACCCGAGCGTCTGCACAAATTACTGGCCCAAAGCGGCGTCGGTTCACGCCGTGAGATGGAAGAGCTAATTGCTGCCGGACGCATCAATGTCAATGGCGAAACGGCAATGACCGGAATGTCGGTCAGTCCCGGCGACCGGATCAAAGTCAACGGAAAACTGGTGCATCTGAAATTCTCAAACCGCCTGCCGCGCGTGATTATTTATCACAAGCCGGAGGGTGAAATCGTTTCGCGTGACGATCTCGATCATCGTCCGACGGTGTTTACCTCGCTACCCAAGATGACCGGCGGGCGTTGGGTGGCCGTCGGGCGGCTGGATTTCAACACCAGTGGTTTGCTGTTGTTCACAACCTCCGGCGATCTGGCCAACCGCTTAATGCATCCGCGCTACAAGCTCGTGCGTGAATACGCCGTGCGGGTGCTCGGTGAATTGCCCGAAGACGCCCGTCAGCGCTTGCTTGATGGCATTGAACTCGATGACGGACTGGCACAATTTGCCACGTTTCAAGATGGCGGTGGCGATGGGGCCAATCACTGGTATCGGGTTTCCCTCTTTGAGGGACGCAACCGCGAAGTGCGACGCTTATTCGAACAGGTTGGCGTGACCGTCAGTCGCTTGATCCGCGTGCGTTACGGCCCCTTTATTTTGCCGCCCAATCTCAAACGCGGACAGGTTCTCGAAATTGGCGAAGCCGACATCAAAACCCTTCTGGCCGACTTCGACATGGACGATCCAACACCGGGGCGACCCCTCAGAAAACCACGCGAGCGTTGATGTGCGATTTACAATAACAACACTGACCGTTTTTTCCACTTCCCCTTATTTTTAAGGCTCTATGTGATTTATAGTGGGTAGGCGACAATACATCCATGAATAGCACGGGCACTGCAACAATCTGCCGCTACCATCAAGCCGTAAGCGGCAGTTTGGTGGGGCGGATCAGGCTTTCGGCAGGAATTCCAAATTTCTCATGCAGCTTCCAGATCATATTGAGCGTCAGAGGGCGCTTGCGGTTAAGTATTTCGTAAACACGATTTAGGCGACCGATAGCCGGCATAAGGTCTTTCGGGGACAGCCCGGCCTGCTCCATGCGGAATTTAATCGCTTCCACCGGATCAGGAAGATCAATGGGGTAGTGCTTAGTCTCGTAGGCTTCCACAAGGGTAAGCAGCACCTCGAACCGGTCACCGTCTGGTGTACCGGGTGCAGGCTCACTATCAAAATAGGCCGACACCTCGCGCAGCGCAGCTTTGTAGTCGTCTTCTGTATGAATCGGGCGGATTTCCATATTACTGCTCCATTTCAAATGTTTCAGCGTCTATCACATCATAGGCAGCATGCGTGCCGATAAATTTCACATAGACAGCCTGGTAACGGTAGGCGACAGCCACTATGAGGCGATAGTCGTTGCCTTTAATGTTGAAGACCACCCGGCGGTTTTTGAGAATACTGGCGCTACGGTATTGCTCCTTAATCTCGGCCGGCTGAGACCACGCCGCCTTTTTTACCTCATCAATCCATGCCTTCAAATGCTGCTCGGCGCCTGGGTTTCCCTCCCAGAAGTTTCGTAGGTAGCTGATGGCAATGATTCGCATATGGTAAGTATAGTCCCAATATGGGATGCAAGGCAACGGCGATTGATTTCTGCTTTTCACGCTGCGGTGCGGTACGCCAATCCATATTTGGTTGGAGGCGCAGCTACCTTGTACGTCTCAGTTCGACCCATTCCGGCCCTTGATGCTTTGAAAAAGCAGACGTTGGCCTGAAGGTTACCGACTAGGCCGATTCATATATTCGTATGCAATTAGACCTACGGTCGGGTGCGTCCAAGTCCATAAAAGCCACGGCACCCCGAGTAGTTAACGCGCATGACAAAAGCCTTAACTGAGGTGAGCCGCTGGCGATCGGGCCTACCGCCACAAATGCAGAGAGTCTCATGATCGGCTATAATCCGCCCCTTAATTGATAGCGATGCCCCTGTAGCATGAAGGTCGTGCAGTTGATTTGTAATCATCAGGTCGTGGTTCGATTCCGCGTAGGGGCACCAAAGACCATTACGCCATTTAACCTATGGCGTTAAATTAACGGGCTAGATCGTAATAAAGCCACCGTTTGACTTTGACGCCAAAGTTAGTCATGGTGCTCAGCTTGTAGCAAGCGCAATTAAAGTGAGAACTTGATTTCATTTTTTGATTGCCACATAGGATACCCAGATGAACACAGCCATTCTAAAATTTTTGCGGGCCAACGGCGAACAACTCGATGCCGATATTTCCCAAGCACTTCAGATCCCCCTTCTGCAATTAAAGACTCAGGTCGCAGAACTCTCGGCTTCGGGTGATGTCATTTGTTGCAAAGTAACGCGCTTCATTGACGGCAAAAAAATTGAAGGAACAAGCTGCCGCCTGTCATGCGATTTACCCGCCCCGACGCGTGGCCGCAAGCCCGGAGTAAAAAAGGATCCTAACGCCGACAAAATTTTGCCGGAGTAACGCGGGAGCCGCGACCGGATTTATTGAAGCGCGGGTAAAGACCAGAGTGAGTTTGCGATGAAAGAAAGTACGCCGCAGGTCATTTCACTGATTGCTGCCGTAGCCCAAAATCGAGCTATCGGCAAAGATAAGCAGTTGCTCTGGCACCTTCCCGAAGATTTGCGTCATTTCCGTAAAATCACGCACGGCAAAACGGTCATCATGGGGCGAAAAACGTGGGAATCGCTTCCCGACGCCTTCCGCCCACTGCCGGGTCGACACAATATCGTTGTCAGCCGTAACCCGGCCTACTCG
>CAIWVX010000274.1 GCA_903916205.1 uncultured beta proteobacterium | reverse complement strand
ATCTATTGATTCAGGTGAGGTTAGTTCAATGCGTTTGATATTTCAGGCTAGTCGCTGCGTCTGCTTTTTGGCGAGCTTGTTTGCGGCAGCGCCGGTACTTTCAGCCGATTTGCTACACGTTTATCGTGAGGCGCTGAACAACGATGCTCAGTACGCGAACGCTCGTGCCACGGCTGAATCTGTGCGTGAAAAAATGCCGCAAGGTCTAGCTGGGTTGTTGCCGGTGATCAGCGGAACGGCCAATACCACTTGGAACGACAATAAATACAGTCTGGATGGCAGCCCGAAAGCCGGTCGTGGCTTTAATTCAAATGCCTATACCGTAACGCTGACGCAACCCCTGTTCCGCTGGCAAAATTTCATTCAGTACGATCAGGCTAAATTGCAGGTAGCTCAGGCTGAAGCGGTGTTTGCACAAGCTTCGCAAGATCTGATTCTACGTGTGGCACAAGCCTATTTTGATGTGCTCAATGCGCAGGAAAATCTCAAGGCTGTCGGGGCGAACAAGCAGGCGATTGCCCAGCAACTTGAGCAGGCCAAAAAGAATTTTGAGGTCGGAACAGCAACAATCACCGATTCGCAAGAAGCACAGTCACGTTTTGATTTGGCTGTGGCGCAAGAGATCGCGGGCGAAAGTGAGCTTGAAGTGAAACGCTTTGCGCTGCGCGTGATTTTAGGCCGGGATGTCGGCGAGCTCAATCGGCTTAAACCGCAAGCCGTTCTGACGCCCCCGCAACCGACCGCTCTTGATAAGTGGGTTGAGGCGGCCCAGCAAGACAGTTTCACGGTTCAGGCTCAACAGGCGGCCGCAGAAGGGGCTGGAAAAGAAGTAGAACGGATGCGTTCTGTCCATTACCCAACGCTTGATGCCGTCAGTAATTACGGCACAGCCAAGACCATGGCCGGTCTTGCGGCCACTAATCTGCTCCAGACGGATGTCAAAAATATTGGCGTACAACTCAATATCCCGATCTTCCAGGGTGGGTTTGCAAACTCAAAAATTCGTGAAGCAATAGCCAATCGCAGCGCCGCCGAGGCCCTACTGGAAAATACCAAACGAACCGCCGCGCTCACTGCCCAGCAATCCTATTTGGGCGTGGTTAATGGTCTGGCGCAAGTGCGTGCGCTCAATGCAGCCCTAATTTCGAGCATCAGTGCGCTGGAATCAAACAAGTTGGGGTACGAAGTCGGCGTGCGGATCAATATTGATGTGCTAAATGCTGAGAATCAGGTCTATGTCACGAAGCGTGATCTGGCCAAGGCCCGTTTCGATACCCTGCTTTCCCAGCTCAAACTTAAAGCGGCCGTTGGCTCGCTCAGCGAAATGGATCTGGAGCAGATTAATTTGTTGTTTGAAGCACCGTCGTCACTTCCCCTATCAACGCTACAGTTTTCGCTGTTGCTCCGCGATAGGCCTGACTAAAACTGGCGGTAGCCGTACGCATGGCTTGTAGCGCCTGAGGATCTGTCAGCAGCCTTTTTGCTTCGTTGGCCGCACTGTCAGCATCGTCAATTCGCAAAGCTGCCCCGCAAGCCACGGCGTCGTTTGTCGCTTGGGCGAAATTAAAACTGTGTGGACCGACCAGTACCGGGCAACCGCAGGCCGCCGCTTCAATCAGATTCTGCCCGCCAAAGGGCAGCAGCGTTCCGCCGATTAAGGCCAAGTTGGCTACGGCAAAATAAGCCGGTAATTCACCCATGCTGTCACCCAACCAGACTGGCGTTGTGCTCTCCGGGAAAGCGTTTTCGCTGCGTCGGCAAAAAGAAAATTGATATTTTTCAATCAAAGCCGCGACTTCGGTAAAACGTTGTGGATGGCGCGGTACCAGCAGTAGCAGCTTGTTGGGCAAGTCGATCCGCGCAAAAGCTTCCAAAATGAGCCTTTCTTCGCCTTCACGGGTACTGGCCGCTAGCCACACTGGCCGCGTTCCCAAAGCCTTGCGCCATTGAGCGCCAAGTTCTAATTTTTCAATTGAGGGCGTGACATCAAATTTCAAATTGCCGAAAACGCGAACCTGCCGGGCGCCAAGTTCCGTCAATCGTTGCGCATCGCCGGGGGTTTGCGCCGCCACGCTGTGCAGTGCTTCAAGCGCCGGACGAATCAGCGACGAAAACCGCCGGTAGCCGCGTTGTGAGCGGGCCGAAAGACGGGCGTTAATCAACAACAGAGGATGCTGACGCGACTTAGCGGCGGCGATTAGATTCGGCCACAGTTCGGTCTCCATCAGCAAGCCCAGCACCGGTTTGAAATGGTCAAAAAATCGTCCGCAAGCATCGGGCAAATCGTAAGGAAGATAGGCTTGTATCAGTCGGGGGCCGTACTTGGCGATCAGTTCGCCGCCCGTGGCCCGGCCGGTTGGTGTCATATGCGTCAGCAATAGGCTGTGATCTGGATAATCTTCCAGCAACGCTTTGATCAGCGGTTCTGCAGCGCGGGTTTCTCCGACTGAAACAACATGCAGCCAGAGCAGGCGATCCGGTGCTGACTGAGGATAGAAGCCATAACGTTCGCCAAGATGCTGCAAATAGTCGGGCTGTTTACGTGCACGCCAAAACAGGCGCAGCCAGACCAGCGGTTGGGCGAGATAAAAAATCAACGAATAGACTAATCGAGGCATCAGCGCAGTACCTGTTCAGCGACAGCCCGCACGTCAGCCGCTGAAGGTGGGCAACCCAACGCGCCGAGATTGCGGAAAAAGCCGTTGCCATAGACGCCCGTCAAGGCCGGGGCGGTGGTGAGGTAGAGCGCGATGGTTGGTACGCCCAGTGCCGTCGCTAGATGGGCGAGACCGGTATCCACGCCAATGGCTAAACGGGCGTCTGCAATCAGCGCGGCCAGCGCATTAAGGCTAAGTGACGGGGCGACTAGGGATCCGGGAACGGCCGCTGCAATTCGTGCCGCACGTTCGCGTTCACCGACATTCCCCGACGGGAAAACGGGGGTCAGGCCGCGATCAGTCAAAAACTGCGCAAGCACGATCCAGTTAGCTTCATCCCATAATTTGTCGTCGCGACTACTGGCGGTGAATAGCGTGACATAAGGCTTGCCGCTCAGCCAAGGAAAATCCAGACGAGGGGGAACGAGACCGTAATCAAGCGGCAGATCGACAGGGTAGTTAAAGGCAGCCGCACCCAGCCAGCGATTGCGCTCGACCGCGTGGGCGTTGGGCGGAATGACAAAGGTCTCATGGTAAAAGCGTGCCGCCAGCGGTTCGCGAGCCACCTCGGCGGCGTAGCCATAGCGGTGCCCACGGGCCAGCCGTGCGATCAGGGCGCTTTTAATCAGGCCTTGCGTGTCGAGAATGGCATCGTACGGTGTTTGGGTCAGTTTTTTTCTGAAGACGCTGATTTCCTGCCAGGTGGTGCGTTGATTCAGTGTCTTGCGCCAGCGACGGAAAGCCACCGGAATAATGGTGCTAATTTCTGGATGAAGGCGAGGAATGTCGGCCAACGCTTCTTCGACACACCAGTCGATCCGGGCCTCGGGAAATGAACGGCGCAAATCACTGACGACCGGCAGATTATGGATAACATCGCCGAGCGAAGAGGTTTTGACCAACAAAATGTGCATTGGCAGGTAAAATAGCGCGGGCAGGAAAGACTGCATTATATGAGATTGGGATCGCGTGGTATCGGCATTGACATTCAGCGTGTTGGGGCGATTGCATTAGACCCAAACACCTACCGCAAAGTTGACAGAAGCGAAAGACAGAATACCTGAGTAGTTACGAATTTCTTTGCGAATCCTTTTGTCTTCTTTGTGCCTTTGCGGTGGATTTTTAACTTTTTTACAAACGCGTAGAAGACGAAAGGACAAATCTTGATACTGGTAACCGGAGGCGCGGGGTTTATTGGCGCCAACTTCATCCTCGACGGGTTGCGCGAAGGCGACGAGCCGGTGCTCAACCTTGATGCACTGACTTACGCCGGCAATCTTGAGAGCCTAGCGACTCTGGCGGGTGATCCGCGCTACACCTTCGTGCGCGGCGATATCGGCGATCAAGCCCTAGTCGATGGACTGCTACAGAAACATCGCCCACGCGCCGTGATCAATTTTGCCGCCGAAAGCCATGT
>CAIWVX010000273.1 GCA_903916205.1 uncultured beta proteobacterium | reverse complement strand
AGGCAATCTGCGGCTTGAAGCAGCACGCTAGATCAGCCGTGGCATCGGCGATGCTTTTGCAGAATTCAAAAATCGCTTCAGATTTCCCCTTGAGATGTGCCGGAAACTTAGCCGGATCAGGATCAAGGCCGACACAGAGCAGCGAGTTGTTTTTTTGCCAGGTGGCGCTGAGTTGTTCGATGAATGTCATGCTTTATTCCCCCAGGAATCCTTCAGCGTCACCGTGCGGTTAAACACCGGCGAGCCTTCTTTCGAGTCGATGCGATCCGCGACAAAATAACCGTGCCGTTCAAACTGAAAGCGCTCTTCGGCCTTAGCCTCACGCAAGGCCGGTTCGAGCCAAGCACGGATTACGGCGACGCTGTTCGGGTTGATGTCTTCAAGAAAATCGCGCTCGACGCCTTCGGCATCACCCTCGCGGCGACTGCCGGGAGCCGGGCAGGAAAACAGCCGGTCATAAAGACGCACTTCAGCCTCATAACCGTGAGCCACCGACACCCAGTGCAGGTTGCCCTTGACCTTGATGCTATCCGAACCGGGCGTGCCACTCTTGGTCTCCGGCAGGTAGTCGCAATGCACGGCGATAACCCGCCCCGAAGCATCCTTATCACAGCCCAGACACTTGACCACATAGCCGTGACGCAAACGGGCCATATTGCCGGGAAAAAGTCGGCGGTAGCCTTTGCTCGGCTCTTCCATGAAATCTTCACGTTCGATCCACAATTCGCCGCTGAAAGGCATGATGCGCGTACCCATTTCCGGCTTAAACGGGTGGTTATGAACAACGCACTCTTCGCTCTGGCCCGCCGGATAGTTGTCGATAATCAGCTTGAGCGGATCAAGCACCGCCACACGACGCTCGGCAGACTCGTTCATCACTTCGCGCATGGCATCTTCAAGCAGTGTGTATTCAATCAGCGAGTCGGATTTTGAAACGCCCACTCGCTCAGCAAACAGGCGGAAGCCCTCCGGCGTATAGCCGCGACGACGCGCACCGACCAGCGTGGGCAAGCGCGGATCGTCCCAACCGGCAACATGTTTCTCTTCTACCAGTTGAATCAGCTTGCGCTTAGACAGCACTACGTAAGTCAGATTGAGGCGCGAGAATTCAATCTGTTGCGGCAGCGGACGCTGCAACAAACCGCCTTCGGCCAGACGCTCAAGCAACCAGTCATAAAACGGACGCTGATCGGCAAACTCAAGCGTGCAGATCGAGTGCGTCACATTTTCCAGCGCATCTTCGATCGGATGGGCAAAGGTATACATCGGATAAACGCACCACCTGTCGCCGGTGTTGTGGTGTGTGGCGTGACGGATGCGGTAAATAGCCGGGTCGCGGAGATTGATGTTCGGCGCCGCCATATCAATTTTGGCGCGCACAATATGGGCACCATCGGCAAACTCACCGGCCTGCATACGTTTGAAGAGATCAAGGTTGTCAGCAATGCTGCGCTCGCGGAAAGGTGAATTCTTACCCGCTTCAGTCAGCGTGCCGCGCGCGGTGCGCATTTCATCGGCACTCTGGCTATCAACGTAGGCGTGACCACTAGCCAGCAGGTATTCGGCGAACTGCACCATCCAGTCAAAGTAATTCGAGGCGTAATAAAGATTCGTCTCGCCGTCACCTTCCCACGAGAAACCCAGCCACTTCACCGAATCAATGATCGAATCGACGTATTCCTGCTCTTCTTTCTCTGGATTCGTATCGTCAAAACGCAAATGACAATGCCCACCGTAATCACGCGCCAACCCAAAGTTGAGGCAGATCGACTTAGCGTGACCAAAATGCAAATAGCCATTCGGCTCGGGCGGGAAGCGCGTACGGATTTTTGCCGGATCAGTCGATCCGGTGAGTTGCTGCGCCGCCGGGCCGGGCTGTCCAGACCATTGTCGGGCGGCATATTTGCCCGAGGCCAAATCGGCATCAACAATATTGCGGATAAAATTAATCGCTGGAGCGACTGTTGGCCCCTGATTTTTTGCAGCGTTACTCACGGCATGATCCTTAATTCCAGAAGGCGCTTATTTTAACCGGGGCGCGGCACAAAACCGAAATCTGGAGGCCGGGAAGTGGGCGATTCGAACGGATGTGCCGTAACCTACACCAATGACAATCTCACAAAAAAGCCAAAGCATCCTGACACTAGGCTCGTGTCGCTTTTTCTGGCGGAACAATTTTCGACGGTTTGAACTTGAAACCTCAGCTCACCCTTCGCCGATAATCTGCTCAAGCCATTTAATCTGCTTTGGCAGACAAATCCGTTTCAAATCATAGTCATCAACCACCTGATGCTGCGGCTGATGGGCCAAATGACGCGCCAGTGATTGATACTGTCCAGGGAAATTCTGATTATGCAATTAGCGACGATAATCGCTATCGATCTGAGTCAGGTGTTTTTCAGACTGAGTGTCGACAGAGGCTTTGACGATTAATAGCGTCGAGTTGACGTCATCTTGCGTAAATCAAATTGAATCCCTAAGATTGAATTTGATTGAACTGGAGAATTACGATGAATACGAAAGTGCTGACTGCCCATGTGCCGCTGCCACTGGCCCAAAAGATTGACACCCTAGCCGCACGCTTGGATCGTCCACGCGCCTGGATCGTTAAGCAGGCCTTGACCGCTTGGGTGAGCGAAGAAGAAGAACGCCACCGCTTGACCTTGGAGGGTATGGCCGATGTCACCGCTGGT
>CAIWVX010000272.1 GCA_903916205.1 uncultured beta proteobacterium | reverse complement strand
CCTCCACCGCCGTCGACGGCAGGAGATGAGGAAGCCATGGCGAAGAAGGGCAAGCGCAACAAGAAGGTCGGCGGCTCGAGTGCGGAGACCTCCGCGGTCGTGGCGCAGCCTGAGCCGGCTCGCCCACGCCAGCATGGTGTTTGCTCGGGTTATTCCTGCACCGCATCAACAACTCACCGGGTAAACCCCAGGATCGAGCAAGAAGGGGCTTAAACGAACACGCCCATCACGCAGTCATCAGAACCGGAATGACTCATGAACGCGACTCTTATTCCGCCCAGGAATACGAAAAAATAAAATTAAAAGTGGGCTCGGCAGGTTTTCCTTTTATGGGCATAATGCGCTAGATGTAGTGTGCGAGCCCCCTAATCACCACTACCCGTAGTGCCTCCCACCTTACTCAAACAAATAGAATCATCATCCCTATTGCCAAAAGCAAAAGCTTCGCATCCAACGAGTTTTTTCCATCCGGCAATATTTTCAGGAATAAAAACATGTCCCAAAAAGCACCCGAAAGAACAAAGCCCCTGCTCGCACTCGCACCCCAGCAAATCAGCGAAGAAGTCCTGCTGGAAAAATACGGCAAGGGCAACGAAAAGACCATTCTGGATGTGAACCAGCGTGTGGCCCGGGCTCTGGCGGCCTGCGAAGCACCCGATCAGCAAAAGCAGTGGGAGGCCAAGTTCCTGCAAGCCTTGCAAAGCGGTTTCCTCCCGGCCGGTCGCATCCAGTCGGCCGCCGGCACCACGCTGGCGGCGACGCTTATCAACTGCTTTGTGCAACCAGTCGGCGATTCGATTGCCCATATTGAAGACGGCCACCCCGGCATTTACACAGCCCTGACCGAAGCGGCTGAGACCATGCGCCGCGGCGGCGGCGTCGGTTACGACTTCTCGCGCATTCGCCCGCATGGCGCCTGGGTCGGCAGCACGCAAAGCAGTGCTTCCGGGCCGGTCAGCTACATGCGGGTGTTCGACCGTTCCTGCGAAACCGTCGAGTCTGCCGGCGCCCGGCGCGGCGCACAAATGGGCGTGCTGCGCTGCGACCACCCGGATATCGAAGCCTTCATCCACGCCAAGGACAGCGGCGACCTGAAAAACTTCAACATTTCGGTCGGCGTCACCGATGCCTTCATGGAAGCCGTGCAGAAGAACAAGGAATTTGCACTGGTGCATCGGGCCGAACCCGGCGTTGGGCAAAAGGCAGCCGGCGCCTACCAGGACAAGGACAGCGGCATGTGGGTCTACCGCAAGCTCGCCGCGCGCGAGTTGTGGGACCAGATCATGCGCTCCACCTACGACCACGCCGAACCCGGCGTGCTGTTTCTGGATCAGATCAACCGCGACAACAACCTGTCGTATTGCGAAACCATAGCAACCACCAACCCCTGCGCCGAACAACCGCTGCCACCTTATGGCTGCTGCGATTTGGGCCCCATCATCCTGACGCGCTTCGTCAAGCATGCCTTCGGCTTTGACGGCATTGCTGCTTTTGATTTCGATGCGTTTGCCAAGTCAGTCGCCACGCAAGTGCGCGCTCTGGACAACGTGCTGGACGTAACCTTCTGGCCCCTGGAGCAGCAACGCTCAGAGT
>CAIWVX010000271.1 GCA_903916205.1 uncultured beta proteobacterium | reverse complement strand
TAGGAAAAGGAGCCATACCCGAAGATTTATTTACGTTACACTATTTTCAAGCAAGAGATTTTTTATATAATACGCGGTAATTAACTGGAAGCCGCTGATGGCAGAAGAAAGCGATCTCGAAAAAACTGAACCTGCGTCAAGTCGACGACTTGAACAGGCGCGTGAGGAGGGGCAAATACCTCGCTCTCGAGAGATCGGTGCCTTTTTAATTTTGTTCGTTTCTGCGAGCGCCTTCTGGTCAGTCGGCCCTTGGATGGCCCAACGCGCGATGAGCATCGTCCGCCGTGGTCTGATTCTTGACGAATCCCTAACGCGTGATCCGCAAGTCATGATGTTGCATTTTGCGGAACTCACTTACGATGCGCTGTTGTCATTTGCCCCCTTGCTTTTTGCCTTGGTCGTCGCCGCGCTTTCGGCACCTTTTTTCCTCGGTAGCTGGAATTTTTCAGTGAAGGCGCTAACCCCCGATCTGGGCCGACTTGATCCGCTCAAGGGGCTTTCAAGACTGATTTCATGGAGTGGTGTGGCTGAGCTGGTTAAAGCGGTAGCCAAAGCGACGTTGGTTGGCGGCGTTGCGGCTTGGGTGATGTGGAGCGAACGCAATGATATTTATGCGCTATTTGGTCAGTCGATTGAAGTTGGGCTAGCGAATGCCGGTCATCTGGTCAATTACAGCTTTCTAATGATTGTCCTAGCCACCTTGGTTATTGTGGCGATTGACGTGCCTTTCCAGCTTTGGCAATACCATGACAAGCTAAAAATGAGCAAGGATGAGGTCAAACAAGAAGGCAAGGAAATGGAGGGTAATCCGCAAATTAAAGGGCGGATTCGTCAATTGCAACGTCAAGCGGCACGCGGACGGATGATGGGCGCAGTACCGACCGCCGATGTGATTGTGACCAACCCCACTCATTTTGCGGTCGCTCTGGCCTACAAGAGTGGCATGGGTGCGCCGAAAGTGCTGGCAAAGGGAATGGGTGAAATTGCCCTGAAGATACGTGAAATCGGCGCAAATAACGGAGTGCCGATGCTCGAAGCCCCCCCTCTGGCACGGGCGCTCTATCGCCATGTCGAGATTGACCAAGAAATTCCATCGGCGCTTTATGCCGCTGTGGCTGAAGTTCTGGCCTACGTCTACCAACTCTCGAACTGGAGGCAGGTTGGCGGTAATTTTCCGATGCCACCGCGAGAAATCGCAGTTCCTGCTGATTGGGTACCGGAGGGTGTGAATGGCTAACGCGACGCTAGCGCTTCAGAATTTCCTCGGACGGACGGGACTCAAACAACTGGTCGGCCCGGTACTTATTTTGCTGATCCTGTCGATGATGGTGCTGCCCTTACCGCCCTTCATGCTGGATTTGTTTTTCACCTTCAATATTGCAATCTCAGTGATTGTCATGCTGGTGGCAATCAATGTCATGAAACCGCTCGATTTCTCGGTCTTCCCCACGGTTCTTCTGATTACCACACTGCTTCGCTTGTCGCTCAACGTCGCGTCTACACGCGTCGTGCTGCTTGAAGGTCATACCGGTACGGCCGCTGCAGGGCAAGTGATTGAAGCCTTCGGACATTTTCTGGTCGGCGGCAATTACGCCGTAGGTATCGTCGTTTTTGCGATTCTGGTGATCATCAACTTTGTGGTAATTACCAAAGGTGCGGGCCGCGTCGCTGAAGTCGCGGCACGTTTTACTCTTGATGCGATGCCGGGCAAGCAGATGGCGATTGATGCCGATCTCAACGCCGGGTTGATCGGTGAGGATGAAGCGCGTAAGCGGCGTTCAACCATTGCAGAAGAAGCAGACTTTTTCGGTTCGATGGATGGTGCCTCGAAGTTTGTTCGGGGTGATGCTGTCGCGGGGATTTTGATCATGTTTATCAACGTGATTGGCGGATTATTTGTGGGCGTGTTGCAGCATAATCTTGATATAAGTGCTGCGGCCAAGACCTATACCTTGCTAACCATCGGCGATGGCCTTGTAGCGCAGATTCCGGCGCTGATCATCTCGATTGCTGCCGGTATGGTCGTCACCCGAGTAGGTGATTCTCAGAATCTCTCACAACAGTTCATGGGGCAATTGTTTAACAACCCCAAAGTGATCGGGCTGACGGCTTCAATTATTGGATTACTTGGGCTCATTCCGGGTATGCCGAACTTTGTTTTTCTGTTGTTGGCGATTGGCCTCGGTGCCTTGGCTTGGAATATGGACAAACGTCAGCGAACGGCAAAACCGGTTCCCGTTTCTGTTGCGCCGACGGTGGCGGTGGAAACACTTGAGGCTAGTTGGGCTGATGTGGCTCCTCTGGATGTGCTTGGTCTTGAAGTGGGATTCCGTTTAATTCCCTTGGTCGATAAAAATCAGGATGGCGAACTATTGCGGCGCATTCGCGGCATTCGCAAAAAATTTGCTCAGGAAATCGGCTTCTTGGTTTCGCCCGTGCATATCCGCGACAATTTGGAACTCAAGCCCAATGCCTACCGGATTTTGCTCAAAGGCGTAGAAATTGGTCAGGGCGAGGCGTTCCCCGGCAATTTGCTGGCCATCAATCCGGGGCGCGTTGCCGGACAATTGGCGGGAACCATGACCACTGATCCGGCTTTTGGTCTGCCCGCAGTATGGATTGATGCGACACAGCGCGATCAAGCGCAGGCCTATGGCTACACCGTGGTCGATGCCAGTACCGTTACCGCTACGCACTTGAACCACCTCATTTTGTCACACGCGGGCGAATTGCTTGGGCGTCAGGAAACGCAGGCCTTGCTTGATCATCTGGCGAAAGAAATGCCTAAGTTGGTTGAAGATCTGGTACCGAAGGTTCTGCCCTTGGGTGTGCTCCAGAAAGTTCTACAGAACTTGCTGGATGAAGGCATTCACATTCGCGATATGCGCACAATAATTGAAACCCTGGCAGAGATTTCAGGGCGTACTCAAGAGACCGAGGCGCTAACTGCCCAAGTTCGTATTGCCTTGGGTCGCTCGATCATTCAGCAGCTCTACCCAAGTGGCAACGAAATGCAAGTGATGTCGCTTGATCCTCAACTCGAACGCTTGTTGTTGCAAGCGATTGCGGGGGGTAGCGACAATGCCAGCATTGAACCGGGGCTGGCGGAAACGTTAATACGCGAAACGTCAGTGGCGGCGCAGCGTCAAGAAGAACTCGGTTTACCGGCGGTATTGCTGGTGCCTGGTAATCTTCGCATGTTGTTGTCACGCTTTTTGCGGCGTGGAATTTCTCAACTTAAGGTGCTCGCTCATGGCGAAGTGCCCGAAGGTAAAATCATCAAGGTCACCTCGATCATTGGAGGTAAGGTATGAACGTCAGAAAATTCATAGCGGCAACGGCACGTGAGGCCTTGCATAAAGTCAAAGAGCTATTGGGGCCTGATGCAATTATCTTGTCCAACCGGACGATACCGGGAGGCGTCGAGATCATGGCGGTGGCCTCGGTGGATATGGAAATGATTGTGCCGAAGCCAGCCAAGGAGAAACCGCCATTGCATGATGACTATACGGTGCGGCTTTCAACTTCGCTCAACCAGACACCATCGCCGGTAAAACAAAATTCAGCCACGCAATTACCGCCTCTGGCACCACGTCCTGCGCCACAGATAGAGCGGGAGCCGGTGTCGTCATTTTTTGCCAGTCCAGCGCAGGCAGAAATAATTCCGGCTGAAGTGCTCGATGAAATACGTTCGTTACGCAAAATTGTAGAGCAGCATCTGGCGGGGGCCGCTTGGGATGAAAGCGCTCGCTCCGAACCCGTTAAAACCGAAATGCTGCGTCAAATGCTCGATTCTGGCTTTTCCCCACAATTCACTCGTGAACTACTCGCTGACTTACCCAAGGAACTCAGTGCCGTAAAAGCGCTGGCTTGGATCAAAGAGAAGACAGATCATTCGCTGCTTACCCTCGGCCCTGAGGACGATATCGTTGATCGTGGTGGAGTTTACGCATTGGTTGGGCCGACGGGTGTGGGTAAAACAACCACCACAGCCAAGCTGGCGGCACGCTGCGTTTTACGCCACGGGGCCAGCAAAGTCGCCTTGGTGACGATGGACGGCTACCGGATTGGCGCTTACGAACAGCTGCGAATTTATGGCCGCATCCTAGGTGTTTCCGTTTATCTGGTCAAAGATGCCGAAGAGTTAAAGCAAACGCTGCAAGATCTTCAGCACAAACACATGGTCTTGATTGACACCATGGGCATGAGCCAGCGCGACCGAATGGTCGAAGAGCAGGTCGCGATGTTTGGTAGCAATATCAAACGCTTACTCCTACTGCCGGCGACAAGCCGTGGCGACACTCTTGATGATGTGGTGCGTTCCTATATGGGGACAGATCTGGCGGGATGTATTCTCAGCAAAGTGGATGAAGCCGCTAGTCTGGCTTCGGCCCTTGATGTCATTTTGCGCAACGGTTTGCGCTTGCACTATGTGTCGAATGGACAGCGTGTGCCGGAAGATTTACATCTACCCAATCGCCCCTATTTGCTGCACCGTGCGTTCAAAGACGTACCAGAAGTCTCGGCGCATCGACTTGATGGTCTTGAGCCGGGCTTAATGATGTCCAGTACGACCGCGCTAATGACCGCATCGGGAGGGGCGCGTGGCTGATTATCGTAGCGATCAGGCGGCAGGATTGCGTCGCCTGTTCTGTCGAGAGCAGCCGCACATCATTACATTTGC
>CAIWVX010000270.1 GCA_903916205.1 uncultured beta proteobacterium | reverse complement strand
GAATTGGTAGCGGCAAGACGGTCGTTGCCGATCTCTTTGCGGCGCAGGGGGTGTCCATTGTCGATACCGACGCCATTGCCCACGAACTGACCGCCGCACAGGGCACCGCCATGACGGCCATCGCCGCTGAATTTGGCCCAGCAGTGATGGCTCCCGAGGGTCAGCTCAATCGCGCCGCAATGCGCCACTTGGTTTTTTCTGACCCATCGGTCAAGCGTCGGCTCGAAGCGATTTTGCATCCGATGATAAGGCGCGAGAGTGAGTTGCGTTGTCTGGCCGCTCCATCGCCTTACGTCATACTGGTGGTGCCTTTGCTCATTGAAAGCGGCGTTTACCGGCAACGCATCAACCAGCTTTTGGTGGTCGATTGTGACGAAGAGACGCAGATTTCCCGCGTCGTCGAGCGTAGCGCCCTGACGCCGACGGAGGTACGCGCCATTATGCAATCTCAAGCTTCCCGTGCTGAACGATTGGCACTCGCCGATGCGGTACTGGTCAATAATGGCCCCCTTGAGAGCCTCTTACCGCAAGTGCTTAATTTGCATCAAAGTTACATTGAACTGGCCCATGCCGGAAGTCGTAACTCGTGTTGAAATTTTCTATGAAATGCTTCAGAATCGCGTTAATTTTCCTTTAACCCCACTTTGGCTGCGCTGTGATTACATACGAATATCCCTTCAATGAGCGCACTCGCACTTTGCTGCGCCTTGAAGATTTATTCGACAAAGCGGCGTATTTTATTCAGCTGAATGGGCCGCGCGAACATCATGTCGCGCTACTGACAATCTTCGAGATTCTCGAAGTAGCCGGACGCGCTGATCTTAAAATGGATCTCATTCAGGAGCTTGAGCGGCAGCGCCAGACACTGATTAGTTACCGTAATAATCCCGAGATTTCAGAAACAGCGCTCTCCGGCGTTCTTTACGAAATCGAGCATGTTTCAGCCGACCTGCTGGGCATGAGCGGGAAAATTGGACAGCAATTGCGCGACAATGAGTGGCTGATGGGCATCAAAAGTCGAGCCGCTATTCCCGGTGGTGTTTGCGAATTCGATCTGCCGTCTTACCATCACTGGCAGCATCAAATGCCTGAAGAACGTCGATTGGCCTTAGTGGCTTGGTTGACCCCGTTTTCCCCCTTGTACGACGGACTGTCTATTGTCTTGCGTCTGCTACGGCAAAGCGGGAACGTCGAACATCAAGTCGCTAAGGGGGGGGCGTTTCAAATGAGTTTGAGCGGGAGTCTCTCGCAGATGGTTAGACTTTCGCTAGAAATCGACGCCCCGTTCATCCCCGAAATCAGCGCCAATAAATACGCTTTAAATATTCGCTTTATCCGCCCTGACAACGAGCATCGTTCGCGGCAAACGGATAATGAAGTAGATATCCCGTTTGATATGGTTCTATGCAATCTGTGACACCCGTGAAAATAAAGTTAGTGAGTTGTCCGCAATGCGGTGCGGAGTCGGTTTGGAGTACCGACAACCCTTCTCGCCCGTTTTGTTCGCAGCGCTGCAAGCTGATTGATTTTGGTGCCTGGGCCTCCGAATCGTACCGGGTGCCGGTGCAGGAAACCGCTGATCCGCTGTCTGAACCACCGCCCGCAGAATAGCCGTTAGCGCTTCAATTCAAGCCGCGTAGCATGGCTATCCCGTGCGCCCCGCACTCGAGTGCTTCTTCAAGATTTTCAGCGCGCATTCCGCCCCGCGCGAAAACCGGTATGGGCGACGTTTCGATCCGCCGCGCAAATTCATGCCAGCCTAGGTTTGCCGCTTTGGAATGCGATAGCGTGGGTAGCACCGGGCTGAGTACGGCAAAGTCAATTCCCAGTGCTGTGGCGCGAGAAAGTTCTGCGGCTGAGTGGCAAGAAGCGGCCACCCAGGCGAAGCCCGGGCGCTGGTCGATCTGCATGAGTCGTGCCACTGAGAGATGAATGCCGTGAGCGCCCGCTTCGCGTGCCAGTGCCTCATCATCGTTGATCAACACGTAGGCGTCGGCGTAAAGCTGGGCGCGTTCCATTACTCCGTGGGCAAAAATCAATCGTTCAGCGGCGGATAAATTTTTATCGCGCACCTGAATGAGCCGCAGGCCACTCGCCAGCGCTTTTTCCAGCTTGCGCCATTCGCCCTCGCAGCCGTTTTCGCTGGCGTTGGTCAGGGCATAAATCGAAGGCAGTTGCAGTGCGCGCAGGATCGGGCCGTTGGCTGGGAGTATTGGTGAAACGCGGGCTACAGCACCGATTTTCATCCAGTCAAAACCACTGTGTTCGAGCGGCTTGATCTCGCCGTGCCACGCAGTAACACGGAAAAATTTTAGGCGGACATTAGCGTGTGGATAATTGAATTCGCAGGAAAGCCAAGGCCAAGCGCGATCCACCGTGATGCCCAGTTCTTCTTGCAATTCGCGCACCAGCGCCTGATGTAGAGATTCGCCCGGCTCGACCTTGCCGCCGGGAAACTCCCAATAACCCGCATAAGCTTTGCCTTCAGGACGCTGTGCCAGGAGGAATTCAGTGCCCTCGTCGCCATTGCGCAGCAGAATCGCGGCGGCAACTTCGACGATGGCGGTCATTTACGCCGCTTGTTGCCGGAGGCCTTGTGCGCACCGGCCCAGTCCTTGGCAAATTGCCAGGCTACACGTCCGCTACGCGAACCGCGCATCAACGCCCAGTTGAGTGCATCGCGTTCGGCACGCGCAATTTCTGAAGCCTCGCAGCCGAAAGATTTGAGCCAGTGAGCGACGATGTTGAGGTACGCGTCCTGATCGAAAGGGTAAAACGAGATCCAGACACCAAAGCGTTCCGAGAGCGAAATTTTTTCTTCGACCGCTTCGCCCGGATGGATTTCTTCGCCAACGCGCTTGTTTTCGAGATTTTCTTCGAAGTATTCCGGCATCAGGTGACGGCGGTTTGAGGTGGCGTAAATCAACACATT
>CAIWVX010000269.1 GCA_903916205.1 uncultured beta proteobacterium | reverse complement strand
GGCCTACTGTCGATTTGTTGCCAACGTTGCTTGGAAGGTGTCGATTTTCCTCTCAAGCTAAGAAGTGTGCTGGAGTTCGTCAGGGACGATGAGGATTTGACGCAGGAAGAAGTCGAAGATGATTCTAAAGACTTTCTTCCGGTACAAAATGAACTTGATGTTTTAGCGTTGATTGAAGACGAGATTATTCTCAACCTTCCTCCAGCGTTACGTCACGAAAATTGTGTTTTGCCATGCTCAGAGCAGAGAACGGGGAAGCTTTCTCCGTTTTCCGTTCTTAATGACTTGAAGAGCAAGGCACAGTAAATTTGATTTTTGGAGTAATTTATGGCCGTTCAACAGAATAAAAAGTCACCTTCCAAGCGGGGCATGCACCGTGCTCACGATTTCCTCACCAACCCGCCGCTGGCTGTTGAACCAACCACGGGCGAAGTTCATTTGCGTCATCACGTAAGCCCCTCCGGCTATTACCGTGGCAAAAAAGTTGCCAAAGGCACGGGCGAATAAAACCATAGGATTGGGCGTGGAGTTTCTCTTGACGGGGAATTTCAAGCCTTTTCTCTTGGCTTGTACCGGATGACGGTTACAGTTGCTATTGACTGCATGGGCGGTGACCACGGCCCTTCGGTTACCGTGCCCGCCGCATTGGATTTCGTGCGTAAGCATGAAGATGCTCGGGTTATTCTCGTCGGTATTGAAGACAAAATAAGACCTTTTCTTGCCAATGAGGAAAGTCTGCGGGTCTCTGTTCGTCATGCAAATGAAATCGTAGAGATGGATGAATCTCCGGCGCTTGCATTGCGTAACAAAAAAAATTCCTCAATGCGTTTGGCTATCGAGCTCGTGAAAAATGGCGAGGCTGACGCTTGTGTGTCCGCCGGGAATACCGGTGCTTTAATGGCAATTTCGCGCTTTGTGCTCAAGATGCTCCCTGGTATTGATCGTCCGGCTATTTGTGCCGTATTACCGACAAGTACCGGACATGTTCATGTGCTTGATTTAGGGGCAAATGTTGACTGCTCGCCGGAGCATCTGCTGCAGTTTGGCATTATGGGAGCCTCCCTAGTTGCCGCTATTGAACATAGAGATCGTCCGACCGTTGGCATTCTTAATATCGGTGAAGAAGACATCAAAGGCAATGAGGTCGTTAAACGCGCTGCCGAACTCTTGAAAAATTCAGGCTTGAATTTCGTCGGTAATATTGAAGGTGATGGCCTTTATAAAGGCGAAGCAGAAGTCATTGTTTGTGACGGATTTGTTGGTAATGTGGCACTGAAGGCTTCAGAAGGTTTGGCGCAAATGCTGGCAACTTTTTTGCGTCAGGAATTCGGTCGCAATATACTGACCAAGTTTGCCGCATTGTTTGCCCTTCCCGTATTGAAAAATTTTAAGCGTCGTGTTGATCATCGGCGTTATAACGGTGCAAGCCTACTCGGTTTAAAAGGCATTGTTGTCAAGAGCCACGGCTCAGCAGACGTTTTTTCGTTTGGCAATGCGATTGGTCGAGCCGGTGAAATCGTAAGAAGCGGTGTTTTATCCCGTATTACCGAGCGCGTAGCTCAGCAACAACCGATTCAGGAGACAGCATAATATGTTTACTCGTATCGCAGGCGTCGGCAGCTATTTGCCGGGAAACCCTGTCACTAATAGCGATCTAATCCAACGTGGCATTGATACCAATGACGAGTGGATCGTCAGTCGTACGGGTATAAAGGCGCGTCATCTTGCGGAGGTCGGCTGCACATCCAGTGATCTGGCTCTTGAAGCCAGCCGTAAGGCGATTGCTTCGGCCGACATTGACGTAAGTGAGATTGATCTAATCATTGTCGCCACCTCGACCCCCGATTTTATTTTCCCCAGTACGGCGTGCTTGTTGCAGTCAAAGCTCGGTAACAAAGGGGCGATGGCGTTTGATGTGCAGGCTGTTTGTAGCGGTTTTGTATACGCGCTTAATATCGCAGAAAAATATATTCGTACAGGTGCTAGCAAGAAAGCGTTGGTTGTGGGTGCCGAAGTGTTTTCACGAATTCTTGACTGGGAAGATCGCGCCACCTGTGTTTTGTTCGGCGATGGTGCCGGTGCCGTGATTCTTGAAGCGTCAGAAGCTCCCGGAATCTTGGCCTCTGTTGCCCATGCGGATGGTTCTCAGCACAAGATTCTCTCGGTGCCCGGCAGTATTTGTGGCGGCAAAGTAGTTGGCGATCCATTCTTGCGCATGGACGGCCAAGCCGTATTCAAATTTGCTGTTCGAGTTCTGTCAGAGTTGGCGCACGAATGTTGTGCAATTTCCGGTATTTCTACTGGCGATATCGACTGGCTAGTACCTCACCAGGCCAATATCCGAATCATCGAATCCACCAGTAAAAAGCTGGGACTTAGCGTTGATAAGGTCATTGTTACGCTTGATAGTCATGGAAATACTTCAGCCGCCTCTATTCCGTTGGCGCTCGATGTGGCGGTTCGTGATGGGCGTATTCAGCGAGGACAAAAAATTCTGCTCGAAGGTGTTGGTGGCGGGTTTACTTGGGGCGCTGCCTTAATCGAATATTAAAGGATAACTTATGCCATTCGCTTTTGTTTTTCCCGGTCAGGGATCCCAATCTGTTGGAATGATGGCGGCTTACGGTGATTCACCGGTGATTCGTGCGACATTCGACGAAGCCTCGGCAACACTGGGTCAAGACCTTTGGCAATTGGTTGCCGAAGGCCCCGCAGAATTACTATCTCAAACAGTGAATACCCAGCCTTTGATGCTGACCGCTGGCGTGGCCACCTACCGTTTGTGGCTTGATAAAGGTGGCCGATTGCCTGCTGTCGTAGCCGGTCACAGCCTTGGCGAGTATTCTGCGCTGGTTGCGGCTGGCGTTATCGCGTTCAAAGATGCCGTTCCGCTGGTTCGCTTGCGCGCAAGCGCCATGCAAGAAGCTGTTCCGGTTGGCACGGGGGCCATGGCGGCCATTCTTAATCTTGATGATGAAAAAATTCTTGAAGCCTGTGCCGAAGCTGTTGCAGCGATTGGTCATGGTGCTGTCGTTGAACCCGTTAATTTTAATGGCCCGGGTCAAACGGTTATTGCGGGGAGTAAAGCGGCTGTTGAGCTGGCTTGTGAAGGCTGTAAAGCGCGAGGCGCTAAGCGTGCCGTCATTCTTCCGGTGTCTGCACCTTTTCACTCTTCTTTGATTCGGCCTGCTGCGGTAAAATTGGGTGCTCGTTTAGCAGAGCTTGAATTTTCCGTTCCCAAAATTCCTGTTATCAATAATGTCGATGTGGCTATTGAGACCGATCCACAGCGCATCAAGGATGCTTTGGTTCGTCAGGCGTTTTCACCGGTACGCTGGGTTGAAACAATGCAGAAAATTGCCACGATGGATGTTATTACTGTGGCTGAGTGTGGCCCAGGTAAGGTATTGGCCGGTTTAACTAAACGTTGTGTTGACAGTCTAACGGGAGTGGCTTTAGCCGATGCCGCTTCAATCGAAACTCATATCGTCTGGAGTAATTCATGTCGCTAAAAGGTCAAGTTGCTCTTGTTACTGGTGCTGGTCAAGGCATTGGTGCCGCTATTGCTCTCGTGCTTGCTCGTCGGGGAGCAACGGTTATTGGCACCGACATTAACCAAAAAGGTGTTGACAGTATTAACGCCAGTTTGGCCGAGGTCGGAGCTCCAGGGCGCGGGGTTATTATCGACGTGCGGGATGATGCCCAGATCGTAGAGGGCGTTGCCCAGATTGAGAACGAATTCGGGGCCATTTATGTGCTGGTCAACAATGCCGGGATTACCCGTGACAATTTGACCATGCGTATGAAGGACGAAGAATGGGATGCGGTGATCGACACCAATCTCAAGTCTGTGTTCCGTATGTCAAGAGCCGTGATGCGTGGAATGATGAAGGCTCGTGCTGGCCGCATCATCAATATTACGTCGGTTGTTGGACATGCCGGCAATGCCGGTCAAGCTAATTATTGTGCATCCAAAGCTGGAGTGAGTGGTTTGTCGCGTTCTTTGGCGCGTGAGTTGGGTAGCCGTAATATCACGGTTAATTGCGTAGCCCCTGGTTTTATTGATACCAGCATGACCAAAGCCCTAGATGAAAAACAACGTACCGTATTGGCATCAGGAATTCCTCTGGCAAGACTGGGTTCTCCCGAAGATGTTGCTGCGGCAGTAGGTTTCCTTGCATCACCCGATGCCGCTTACATATCTGGAGCGACAATTCATGTTAATGGCGGGATGTATATGGATTAACGCCCACAAGGCGTAGCAGGCGATAGGACTGGTTGGCTTGCTGGTTTGGCAAGTTCCGGTCATTTTGGTAACATAGCGTGTCTTTGTTTCACACATGAACCTTGGGAAGGAGTACTTTGATGGATAATATCGAACAACGCGTTAGAAAAATTGTCGCAGAGCAACTTGGCGTAAATGAAGCGGACATCAAGAACGAGTCATCGTTCGTTGACGACCTCGGCGCGGATTCTTTGGATACCGTCGAACTGGTCATGGCGCTCGAAGAAGAATTTGAGTGCGAAATTCCAGATGACGAAGCTGAAAAAATTACTAGCGTTCAGCAAGCCATTGATTACGTCGTAACTCACCAGAAGTAATCCTTATTCGGGAATTGGCTGTACGCGGTCAGTAAACCGTGTACAGCCAGTGGTTTCCGAAATAAATTATTTAAATCAGAATTTTTCCTGTTAACCGGAGAATAATTTGGCACGTCGCAGAGTTGTCATCACCGGCCTTGGAGTCATTTCACCGGTCGGAAATACCGTCGAACAAGCCTGGCAAAACATTCTTGCCGGACGTTCTGGAATTGACCGGATCACCCGTTTCGATGTTTCTTCATTTCCTGTACAGATTGCTGGAGAAGTTAAAAACTTCGACATCGGTCAGTACATTCCCGCCAAGGATGCACGGCGTATGGATATTTTTATCCATTACGGCATGGCGGCAGGTATTGATGCCATCAAGGACGCAGGGCTTGAAGCGCATCCGGTCGATGCCGATCGTATTGGCGTGTCTATCGGCTCAGGCATCGGTGGCTTGCCGATGATCGAAACGACCCGTGACGAATTTAATGTGTCTGGGGTTCGGAAAATATCTCCGTTCTTTGTCCCCGGATCGATCATCAACATGATTTCAGGCAATTTGTCGATCCTTTATGGTTATAAGGGGCCGAATATTGCGTTGGTTAGTGCCTGTTCGACGGGCACTCATAGTATTGGTGATGCCGCGCGCCTGATTGAATACGGTGACGCCGATGTCATGATTACCGGTGGTGCCGAATGTACCGTATCGCCTCTCGGCCTTGGCGGATTCTGCGCTGCACGAGCACTGTCCACGCGCAATGACGATCCAAAAACAGCAAGTCGTCCATGGGACAAAGATCGTGATGGTTTTGTCCTCAGTGAAGGCGCTGGCGTCATGGTGCTTGAGGAATATGAGCACGCCAAAGCGCGTGGCGCACGAATTTACGCCGAAGTTGCTGGCTTCGGCATGAGTGCTGACGCCAATCACATGACGGCACCCTGTGATGATGGAGAAGGCGCAGCTCGTTGTATGACCAATGCGCTACGAAATTCCGGAGTTAATCTCAACGAAGTTAACTATCTCAATGCTCACGGCACCTCAACCCCGCTTGGTGACAAGGCTGAAACGGTGGCTGTTAAACGCGCTTTTGGTGATCACGCTAAAAAACTAGTGGTAAATTCCACCAAGTCGATGACGGGACACCTTCTGGGTGCGGCGGGAGGTATTGAGGCTGTTTTCTCGGCTTTGGCTATTTACAATCAAGTTTCCCCTCCGACGATTAATATTTTCAATCAGGATGAGGCGTGTGATCTTGATTACTGTGCTAACGAGGCGCGTCAGATGAACATTGATGTGGCAATTTCCAACTCGTTTGGCTTTGGTGGTACCAATGCGACGGTTGTCTTAAGGCGGGTATAGCCGAGTTAGAGCGGTGCGGTTCCCTGTTTCCATTGAACTGCATCGCTCCCGTCTTCTCGTAGTTTTTCTTGTTCTGTTTCATCTCCTAGCCATAGCTTGCTTGCTTGTCGTTCCGTGGTATTTGTTGATCCGACTTGTTTTAATTTTGTTAGTTGGATTCTCCGCCAGTTATTCCATACACGCCATACGTTTCCCTAGCATCGTTGGTCTTCGACTGCCTGTACTTGATCGCTTAGAGTGTTGTCTGTCTGATGGTAATCAGCATGAGGCCATACTCTTGCCTGGCTGTACGGTTTTTAGTCGCCTGATTGTGTTGCGCTTGAGCTTTGGTGTCGGTAAGAAGGTAAGCCGTCTGACCCTTTTACCTGACCAAATGTCAGCCAATGAGTTTCGTACACTTAGGCTCTGGTTGCGTTGGCACTCGACTAGTCCACGCGCCGAGAAAGTCCTCTAAGCAAAGTATTGCGTGCTTTTGGCAATATCTCAGGATAGTCACGACTAAAGTGTAGGCCACGACTTTCACGTCGTTGCAACGCGCATCGAACGATCAAATCAGCGGTTACGACCAAATTTCGTAGCTCGATTAAGTCGTGGCTTACGCGAAAATTTGCATAGTACTCGTTGATTTCCCGCGTCAATAGTCGAATCCGGTGTTGCGCACGTTGCAGTCGCTTCGTTGTGCGCACAATGCCTACATAGTCCCACATGAAGCGACGTAATTCATCCCAATTATGGGAAATGACAATTTCTTCATCGGGATCAATAACCCGACTGGCATCCCATTCGGGAAGCTTGGGCATAGTTATTTTCGGCTGCTGAAGGATGTCATTTGCAGATGCTTCGGCATATACGAGGCATTCGAGTAGCGAGTTGCTGGCTAGACGGTTGGCCCCATGCAAGCCGGTGCAGGAAGCTTCGCCAGCCACATAGAGGCCGGGAATGTTTGTGCGAGCTTTCCGGTCAGTCACCACGCCGCCACAGGTGTAATGCGCTGCGGGGACCACCGGAATGGGTTCCCGCGTGATGTCGATTCCCAATTCCAGGCAGCGGGAGTAGATGGT
>CAIWVX010000268.1 GCA_903916205.1 uncultured beta proteobacterium | reverse complement strand
ACGAGTGGGCACCAGATGAGCCGCCGACAACAACCCTATTCGCGGCGCTAGGCGCCCAAATTGCAAAAGATTTTTGTAGCGGAAATAGAGAAAGTGATCTAAAAAGCGTTAATGTTGTTCAGGTCGAAGGGCGCACACGTCTCGTTTTAAACCTCAATCAATCCATGACCTATGAGTCGTCAATCGATGGCAAGAGTTTGCTCCTCGCCTTGCTCCCGGTTATCGCTAAAGACGCTCAAGTTAAGGGCGCAACTTCTAAGCTTGAACATTTTGCCCAAGCGCATCCGTCTCAGTCCATGAATAGCGTGAGAGATATTGCCTTTCGTCGTGGCAAAGACGGAGAGGCCAGAATTACAGTTGATTTGAGTGATCCGAATGCGGGTATTGATATTCGCCAGCAGGGTGAGAACTTAGTTGTCGATTTCATCAAGGTGAATGTGCCGGAAGGTTTGCGCAAACGCCTTGATGTGACTGATTTTGCGACCCCCGTGGTGGCTGTCAATACCGTGCAGCAAGGGGCTAATGCACGCATGACCATTACGCCGAAAGGAGCGTGGGAGCACAACGCCTATCAAACGGACAACCAGTTTGTGATCGAGATTAGGCCGATCATAGAGAATCCCAATAAATTAGTTCAAGGCTCGCGTGGTGGGTATCAGGGCGAGAAACTTTCACTTAATTTTCAAAATGTCGATGTGCGGAGATTGCTGCAGGTGATCGGCGAATTCACCAGCATGAATATCGTTGTTAGCGATTCGGTTGGCGGATCGATCACGCTGATTCTAAAGGATGTTCCGTGGGATCAGGCGCTGGACATTATCATGAAACAAAAGGGTCTCGACATGCGCAAGAACGGCAATGTCATTCTTATCGCACCGCGTGAAGAAATCGCCACCAAGGAAAAACTCGAATTTGAATCCATGGCGCAAATCAGCGATTTGGCCCCCTTGGTCACCGAAAGTTTTACGATGAACTACGTCAAAGGCGAGGATATCCGCAAGCTGCTGATCGACCCGAAACAAACGCTGTTATCCAAGCGTGGCAGCGCGCTGCTTGATGCCAGATCAAACATCATGTTCGTTAAAGATACGCCGGGTCGCCTCGATGACATCCGGGCCATGGTTGCCAAAATTGACATTCCTGTGCGTCAGGTGATGATCGAAGCCCGGATTGTTGAGGCGGGTGATTCGTTTGCAAAAAACTTGGGCGTTCGTCTCGGTGCTGGCGCGAGCACGCTAAACGCAGCGACCGGGACGGTGACGAATACGACGAATATGTCGATAAATAATTCGATCAATACGGGGCAAAATGCCCAATTGAATTTACCGGCGTCACCCAGAGCCGGGACAGCCGGAACCCTAGGGGTGTCTTTGTACAATGCGAGTTATACGAGTTTCTTGAGTGCCGAGATCTCTGCGCTGGAAGCCGACGGGCGAGGCAAGGTGATCTCAAGTCCGCGCGTAATGACGGCCAACCAAGTGGACGCGCTGATTGAGCAAGGGGTTGAAATTCCTTACCAGCAAGCAACCAGTTCAGGCGCGACCAGCGTGTCATTCCGTAAAGCCAATTTGGCACTTAAAGTGAAACCCCAAATTACACCGGACGGAAAAATTACGATGAGTTTGGATATCAACAAAGATACGCCGAATACCAAGTTATCGACGGGCGCTGGCGTAGCGATCGACACCAAACACGTCAAGACCGAAGTGCTGGTAGAAAACGGCGGGACAGTAGTTATCGGCGGCATTTACACACAAAATCTAAGTGAAAATACCCAGCGCGTTCCTTTTTTTGGCGACCTACCCTACATCGGCTGGTTATTCAAAAACCGAGAATGGATTGATGATAAGACCGAATTATTGATCTTTATCACGCCAAAAATCGTGGCGGAGAGTTTGTCGTTACGTTGATTTGATGTCGTCCGTGGTAGCCCGTTTTTACGGAGACATGGCTTGTGGGCCAGCATGAAGCTCCTTGCCCGGATCGCCCTGAACTCTACAGCTCACATTGAGGAGCTTCTGGAGTTTTATGGAGGCACAGAATAGTCGCGTTCCACACCTACCTCTCGGCAACTGCAAGGCGCACCCCAATACACTTGAGTCGGTTCGTGCAAAACTTGCCAGATTACATGCAGGTCATGTAAACAATCTTGCCGGTGTCGACTCGACGACTCGACAACCCCTCGTCATTTTAATTTCCTCATCAAAAATGCAAAAAATTCGACCAGCAGACTGTGGAAATTTCAATCGCCGAATTTGGGGCGTTTACGCACAAGAATCTAATCGATAATCTGAGTTAGAATACCCGCCTTTATTTAATGCTTTCCGGGGTTCCAGCGATGTCTATTAAGTCTGACAAATGGATTCGCCGCATGGCGGATCTGCACGGCATGATTGATCCTTTTGAGCCCAATCAGGTGCGCGAGATTGACGGACGGAAAATTGTTTCCTACGGCACGTCAAGCTACGGCTACGATATTCGTTGTTCGAACGAATTCAAGTTGTTTACCAACATCAATTCGACCATCGTCGACCCGAAAAATTTCGACCCCAACTCCTTTGTTGAGGTAAACCACGATTTCTGCATCATCCCGCCCAATTCGTTTGCTCTGGCACGTACCGTTGAATACTTCCGCATCCCGCGCAGCGTCTTGACCGTCTGCCTAGGTAAAAGCACCTATGCGCGTTGCGGCATCATCGTTAATGTCACGCCTTTCGAGCCCGAATGGGAAGGTTATGTGACGCTGGAGTTTTCCAACACAACGCCGCTACCGGCTAAAATTTACGCCAATGAAGGTATTGCGCAGGTGCTTTTCTTTGAATCTGATGAAGAATGTGAAACCTCGTACAAGGATCGTGGCGGCAAGTATCAAGGTCAGGTCGGCGTTACCCTACCAAAAATTTAGTTCAGCAGATTTACCCCAAAACAGCACGAGCACAGTGAGTCACTCGGTAGAACCGCAATTTCTTGAGGTTCCTTGGTGTACTAACTGACTTTGTTTTTCGCCTTTTTCAGGAGCTGCCATGCATTTCAAATTCCCTGTCATCATCATCGACGAGGATTTCCGATCAGAAAATGCCTCAGGTCTGGGAATCCGTGCGCTGGCCGAAGCGATTGAAGCCGAAGGTTTCGAAGTGCTGGCCGTGACGGGCTATGGCGATCTAACGTCGTTTGCACAGCAGCAGAGCCGGGCTTCGGCGTTTATTTTGTCGATTGACGATGAAGAATTTAGCCCCAGCACGACGGAAAAAACCATTGCTGACTTGCGAGCTTTTGTCATGGAAATTCGCTGCCGCAACGAAGATATTCCGATTTTTCTGTACGGAGAAACCCGGACGTCACGGCATATCCCAAATGATGTCCTGCGCGAACTGCACGGTTTCATTCACATGTTCGAAGACACCCCCGAGTTTATTGGCCGCTACGTGGTACGCGAAGCCAAAGCCTATTTGAAGAGTGTGCCGCCGCCGTTCTTTCGAGCGCTGACACACTACGCGTCTGACGGCTCCTACTCTTGGCATTGCCCCGGACATTCCGGCGGGGTGGCCTTCTTGAAAAGCCCAGTCGGGCAGATGTTCCACCAATTTTTCGGCGAGAACATGCTGCGTGCCGACGTCTGCAATGCCGTCGACGAGCTAGGTCAGTTGTTGGATCACACTGGGCCGGTCGCCGCTTCGGAGCGCAATGCCGCACGCATTTTCAATGCCGATCACCTGTTCTTCGTCACCAACGGCACCTCAACGTCAAACAAAATTGTCTGGCACTCGACCGTGGCTCCCGGCGACATCGTAGTGGTTGATCGTAACTGCCATAAATCCGTACTGCACTCGATCATGATGACCGGCGCTATTCCGGTTTTTCTGATGCCCACACGCAATCACTTCGGCATTATCGGCCCGATTCCGAAGGAGGAATTTCGCTGGGAAAATATCCAAAAAAAGATTGCCGAGCATCCGTTTGCCCGTCACGTCAAAGCCAAGCCACGGGTACTGACGATTACTCAAAGTACCTATGACGGGATTCTCTATAACGTCGAAGAAATCAAAGAAATGCTCGACGGCAAGATTGATACGCTGCATTTCGACGAAGCCTGGTTGCCCCATGCCGCCTTTCATGATTTTTATGGCGACTATCACGCCATTGGCGCGGATCGCCCACGCTGCAAAGATTCGATGATTTTCTCGACGCAATCGACGCACAAATTACTGGCCGGTCTATCGCAAGCCTCGCAAATCTTGGTACAAAATTCCGAGGGGCGCGAACTGGATCGCAATGTTTTCAACGAAGCTTATTTGATGCATACCTCGACTTCGCCGCAGTACGCCATTATTGCCTCGTGCGATGTGGCGGCGGCGATGATGGAAGCGCCCGCAGGAACCGCGCTGGTCGAAGAATCCATTGCCGAGGCGCTTGATTTTCGTCGAGCCATGCGCAAGGTCGATGAAGAGTGGGGTGCTGACTGGTGGTTCAAAGTCTGGGGGCCGGACGATCTTTCTGAAGAAGGGATCGAAGAGCGTGAAGCCTGGATGCTTAACCCCGGTGAACGCTGGCACGGCTTCGGACAATTGTCCGACGGCTTCAATATGCTTGATCCGATCAAGGCCACGATTATCACGCCGGGCCTCGATGTTGACGGCGACTTTTCCGACCACTTTGGTATCCCAGCATTGATCGTCACCAAATATCTGGCTGAGCATGGCGTTATCGTCGAAAAATGCGGTCTTTATTCATTTTTTATCATGTTCACCATCGGCATCACCAAGGGCCGCTGGAACACCATGGTGACCGAGCTTCAGCAGTTCAAGGACGACTACGACAAAAATCAGCCCTTGTGGAAAGTGATGCCGGAATTTGTCTCCAAACATCCGTGTTATGAACGCATGGGCTTGAAGGATCTCTGTCACCTGATTCACGGAGTCTATTCAATCAACGATGTGGCGCGGCTCACGACCGAGATGTACCTGTCGAATATGGAACCCGCCATGCGACCGGCGGACGCCTTCGCCAAAATGGCTCACCGCGAGATTGACCGGGTGCCGATTGACGATCTTGAAGGCCGCATCACCAGCATTTTGTTGACGCCCTACCCGCCGGGAATTCCGCTACTGATTCCGGGCGAGCGTTTCAACTCGACCATCGTTCGCTACCTCAAATTCGCCCGCAATTTCAACGAGCAATTCCCAGGTTTTGAGACCGATATTCATGGACTGGTCAAAACCATTATTGATGGCAAATCGACGTACTACGTCGATTGTGTCCGCTGAGTTGTACTAAATTTACCGGCACGCCGATTGACGCACACAAGCCTTGGACACCAAATGAACACCCCCGCGGCAAGCCGCGAGGTATCAGAATAGCGCCAGCTGATAATCTTCACGTAGCTTCGTATATTCCTTACTTTGAGCCTTTACCCAAGGTAAAACGAGATTAACGGTTGCCGCTGATTGTCCAGCTACCGCCGTGCCTGATCGGGTGCGCACCACTGGGCCAAACCATTCCGTCAGCACGGACATACGGTCAAACTGATGACGCCGAAGTTCGTCAGTTGCCCCACGTGCCGGTCAAAAAGTCGGAATTGTTGTCGTGGCGCAGGGTAGGAATTGAGCCTGGTCTGTTTGTTCGAGATTTGATTAACAAACGTTAGCCCACGACTGATGAAGCAGAGGGGATTGAAGATGGGCGCAACCCATCTACCGCATAGCTGACCGGGCGGCTTCGGCCAGAAAGCCGGAGCGCGATTCGCCATGCGCTTTGGCGTAGGTGTCGATCTTCGCCAGTAAGCGGCGCGGCAGGGTGATGTTGATCTTCGCGGCGCGCCCCTCGAAACGGAACACATCCACCTCAACCGCCGCCCACACGCCCTCGGCAAAGTTGGGATTCGCCCGATGCTCAGCAATGGTCTTGGGAGCCGGCACATCACCGCCGTCCTCGACCAACCCTTCCAGATGCAGGTCAATAGCCTCCAGCACCGAATCCAGTGCCGCGTCGAAGGTATCACCCGACGAGAAGCAGCCGGGAAGATCGGGCACCGTCACGCCGAAGCGGACGCCGTCATCAGAATGCAACACCACGGGAAAACGCATGATCTTCTCCTATTTCCAACCCGCCTGCTTCTTGATGCTGTTCAGCGTACCGGCGGGAATGTCGCTGTCAGGGTGCTTGATCGTCACCAAGCCCGGCTTGGCCGAATGCTTGAACTGGTGATGCGAGCCTTTGACTCGCGCCAGAAACCAGCCATCAGTTTCGAGTTGCTTGATGATTTGCTTACTGTTCATGGTGGTTATTATAACCCCTTCATGAATTAAAGGAATTAAAGGGGTCACCATGAGTCGGCCCGTGTCAAGCGAGCAATGGGTGGCCCCTTTGCTTTCACGTTCAAGGAACGCGCTCCAATTCTGTGTTCCTGCTGCGGAGCGGCGATGAAGATCGTCAAGACACGGATTCAGTCGGTGTTCTCACGAGGCTCGGGGACACCGCTTCGGGTGCCCATTGCCATAGTGGGAACAGGCTGATCATGTGCGCCCCCTTTGGCAAACGCGTAAAAATCAGTTCACGCAAGCTGAGGGTGTGGGGTGCTCTTGCTCTGCATAGGAATTGAGCCTGGCCCATTTGATTTTTGTGGCTTCGCACGATCTAACTTTAATCGTTGGGCTGCATGGGGGAATAACTCACTTGTTGCATTCTTTCTGGATATATTATATTTAAATTCTCTTCTTCTAAGCTCTTATTTTTTTCTAAGTTTTCCATTCTTATTTTAGCTTTATTTATTGCAGCTTGTTGTACTAATGAACATAAATTTTTGGTTTCTGCATTTATATTAGAATCTATACTT
>CAIWVX010000267.1 GCA_903916205.1 uncultured beta proteobacterium | reverse complement strand
CGGCGGGTGTAGTACAAGTGACACGTTCAATTTTCTGGTTGAAGCTGCGGCTTTGCCTACACCGGTCGGCCAAGTAGCGCGCATCAGTAGCGCTTCAATGAAGTCGACTTCTGCGGATAGTCGTATCGACCCCGCCAATACGGCTACGCTTCAAACGGCGCAACAACCCGGCATCGCCGTAATAGCGGAAATGCCCAAAACGATTTCTAGCACACAATCATTGACTATTTCTTGGTCAATGTGGAATGGGCCGCTAGGAACGAGTTGGCGCCTATTGGACGATCGTCAGCCTGTTATGCAATCCCAGACGTTTGAACCGGGTAGCGAAATGGGTAAACAGTTTGGCGTAGTGCTTATCCCAGCGGGAACCCTCGCAGCGCGAAAGCATAATTTTTCGGTTAATTTGTGCAATTTATCCGGCTGTAGTTCAAGCCTTCCGGTGAGTGTGACGGTTCAGAAGGATTTGCTTGAAGATATTAAGATAGCGGGGTCGAAACCTGGAAAGCCGGAGATTGGTGGCCGTACAGCCATTGTAGGCGACACTATTTATGTGGATTGGACGCTATGGTGGGGGGCTCCTGGAACCTATTTCGAGGTTTACAGCAATCAACAACTGATCAACAGAATCATGCTGATGCCCGACTCGCAAATTGAAGGGCGTCAATTTGGTCAATTTATGTTCAGGGCCGAGGGGAGTGGGAGTGGCCGTCGAAATCTTCAGGTGAAACTTTGCAATCAAAATGGATGCACCGATAGTGATGTTTTCCGGGCCACCGATTTAGCTAATTAAAGCGGGTAACGACTAACCACCTACTGTCATTTTGTTAAAAAACTGCTTGGATCAACGAACTGGATTCCGGGCCAAGCCCGGAATGAGGGCAAATCAAAGCGTTTGCGGTAGAACAAATGGACTGTGGAGGCAAATTTTTTGATGTCATCGCCGATACCTCATTGAAGCGGGTTCAAATCACCTTCGAATAACGTTTGCTCTCGTGATCGGCACGTAGGTGTTGGTCGAACAACATCGAAATCGCCCGCACGAGCATACGGCCCGGTGGCAGAACGACAATCCGTTGCTCCTCAATACGCACCAAGCCAGCATCCACCATCTCGTGCATGGCCTCTAATTCCGGCGCGAAGTAGCGGCTGAAATCGATGTTGTGGGCAGCTTCAACCGCAGCAAAAGACAGTTCAAAGTGACACATCAGTGACTGAATAATCGAGCGTCGCAGAATGTCGTCAGAATTTAATTCGATCCCCCGGAAAACAGGCATGACGCCTTTGTCGAGGAGATCGTAGTATTCGTCGAGTGTTTTTACATTTTGGTAATAGCTGGGCCCGACCTTGCTGATTGACGAGATGCCAAAAGACAACATGTCGCATTCTGAGTGTGTCGAATAACCTTGAAAGTTGCGGTGCAGTCGTCCCTCGCGCTGGGCAATGGCGAGCTCGTCATCGGGTTTGGCAAAGTGATCCATGCCGATAAAAACGTAACCTGCGTCGCTCAATTTTCGGATGGCCAGTGAGAGAATTTGCAGTCGATTATCCGCCGACGGCATATCGGATTCAAGAATACGCCGCTGTGGCTTAAAGAGACTCGGCAGATGCGCATAGTTGTAAATTGAGAGACGCTCTGGACTCGCCGCAATCACGCGCTCTAGGGTTCGCTCAAAGCCAGTCACCGTCTGCCGGGGTAGGCCGTAGATCAGATCGACACTGATTGATTTGAAACCATTCGAACGCGCCGCATCGATGACGGCAAAGGTCTCTTGCTCGCTCTGAATTCGGTTAATGGCTTGCTGGACGTGTTCATCAAAATCCTGCACGCCAACGCTCATGCGGTTGAAACCGAGTTCACCGAGCAGTTCGACGGTGGCACGATCCACTTTGCGCGGATCGACCTCGATGGAGTATTCACCGTTCTCGATCAGCTGGAAGTGTTTGCGGGTTGCCGCCATTAACTGGCGCATCTCATCGTGCGAAAGAAAAGTGGGTGTTCCTCCCCCCCAGTGCAACTGCTCGACAACATTATCGCCAGCGGCTAGGACGCTGCTTTGCAAGGCTAATTCTTTAGCCAGATATTTTAAATACTTGGCTGAACGCCCGTGATCCTTGGTGATGAT
>CAIWVX010000266.1 GCA_903916205.1 uncultured beta proteobacterium | reverse complement strand
TGTAATGTGGTGAGGTCAAAGAGATTGGGTGGGTTTTTAAAAGTCGGCTTACTTTCTTCGGTGACGACGATGTTTTCTGGGTTGGCATGAGCGAGACAACGGTTAATAATTTCGTGTGCCGCCGCGACATTCGATAAACGAAAACTGTTGTCATTCTCCGCACTCCAACCTTCTTGTACGGCTTGTACGGTCTTATTTTTCCATCGACCAAGGTATTCCCCGGTTTCTGTCTGGAACGTGCCGTGTACTTCAAAATAAGGGGTTGAAATGAAGTTTTTTATGGTGAGGGTACGATGCACAATGAGTGCCAGCGTCGGTGTTTGAACACGTCCGACACTCGATGTTTTGACTTCGCCTGTCGCTTTCCTAAGAAATTGCGCCAAGGCACGACTGCCATTGATTCCGACAAGCCAATCCGATTCAGCACGGCTTATGGCCGCATCCAGTAAACCGGCTTTGTCCTTTGCCGGGAAAATGCTCTGATACGCATGGCGAATGGCCTCAGACGTCATGGATTGCATCCACATCCGGTAGACCGGTTTGTTGATCCCGACATACGTGTTAATCAGATGAAAAATTAACTCACCTTCACGTCCGGCATCGCAGCAATTAACCAGTTTTACGACGTCGTTTCTTTTGATCAAATCACGCAACATAAACAGACGTGACTTGGCCTGTTCTATCGGAATAATGGCAAATTTTGCCGGGATGATCGGCAGCGCCGGAAAATCCTTGGCCTCTGGAACGTCCAGTGTGGCCACATGACCAACCGCCGAGGAAATGATTAAATCGTCGCGTTCAAAGTAGTCACGGCAGGGTTGTGAAAATCCACCTAAAGCCGCCGCAATGTCTTTTGCAACGGAAGGCTTCTCGGCGATGATGAGCGTTTTCATGATCTTTTAACCTTCCATTAACATTAACGGCGAGCCAAAAATACTTTTCGGGCATAGTGATACCCGACCGTTGAATCTAAACGTCCGCTGTAATAACAACTAAATGCACGGGTTAAATGCGCTTGTTCATTGGTTTGGCTTGTGCGCAGACTGTTCATGTAGCACGCATGGAGAATGCGGCCACCTGCCGTGAGGTTGCGGCAGGGATCAAAGGCCGATTCAAGCGTGAGTCCGTAGGCTTTGAAATTCTTCTTGTTCACCTGCGCAATACCAACGGAATAGTTCATGCCGAGCTGCTCCAACATTTCAACCGTGGCAACCGCTTCCGCTTGGTTTTGCGGCTGCCTCACCAAACGTCCGCCAACCACACCGATGGCATACGGGTTGACGCCGGATTCAACGGTGATAACCGACGCCATCGTCGAGGGTGCGACCATCGGGGCGCAGGTTTGGATGAGGGCAGCAAGGGTCAGCGTGGTGATCATGACTTAGCTTTTTTCTGGAACAAGCCGTTCACACAACTCGGTGAGAACGATTTCACCAAGGGCGATTTCGGCATCAATCATCGTGTCGGCGTACTGAATATGGATCAAACCCGGTGTGGTGGGTTTTTGCTGTAATAAGAGCTTGATCGGGTCGCCGTTGTGCGTACCGAGCAACAGCGGCTTTTTAATGCGTGAGGGGTCAGATGGGGGCGGTGACGGGTTTTTATCTTCGCGTCCGTGGTAGCCGCCTTGAATTTTTTCAGGGGTGTACTCAGAGGAATCGGGTTGCGCGGTAGCGGAGTCTCTGGGGGGTGTTTCATCGTTGTGGTTATCGCCCTCATTGCCGTTTTTATCGTCGTTTTCGGGATTTTCTGTCGTGCTGGAGAGAGGCGTGGGATTAGAACGTGGAGGTGATGCGGTGGCTGGTTTTTGGGTTTGTTCTGTTGCC
>CAIWVX010000265.1 GCA_903916205.1 uncultured beta proteobacterium | reverse complement strand
AAGGCAACTTCCTTGTCAGAAGCAGGCGCCTGTTCGCCGAGCAAGGCTTGATGGTTGCAGTCATTGATGCTCCTTCCGATCGACAGTCTTCGCCCTTCTTGGCTGGGTTTCGCCAGAGCGATGAACACGTAGCGGACATCAAGGCCGCAATTGCGTGGCTACGAACCACTTCGGGCACGCCCGTTTGGCTGGTCGGGACAAGCAGGGGCACTCAGTCCGCCGCACATGTCGCCACTGAACTCCTTGGCCCTGAAGGCCCTGACGGAGTGGTGCTGAGTTCCACCATCCTCTCAGACAAGAGAAGCCGATCTGTTCCTTCCATGGCTATTGACAGGATTCGGGTGCCGGTCTTGGTTGTGCACCACGAAAAGGACGGCTGCGCCCTTTGCTCGTTTTCCGACATTCCATTGCTGATGTCGAAGCTTAAGGATTCTCCAAGACGGCAGTTGCTGTCGTTCACGGACGGACAGAGCGAAGGGGAACCCTGCGAAGCACGCGCGTACCACGGCTTCAATGGAATCGAAGCCATCGTTGTTCAGCAGGTGGCGAATTGGATACTCGCGAGGTAGGCGACGGGTGTCTAACCCCTCGCTCAACCGGACCAGCTACGGCAGGCCACCTTGGCCCGGGCTGAGGTACGCGGTACATTATCTCAGCCCGGGCCAAGGCGTCCTGCCTCCGCTGGCCGGTTAGCTCGAACGTTATGCATCTCAACAGAGCCTGGGTAGGGTGCGCAAAATCTTTTCTTTGCGCACGCGGGAACCCCTCATCCCTCAACATTGGGCAACCGCGTTCGCAAACCGGAGGTTTGCAAACCCTACGGATGGGCGTGTTGTTTTACGCATTTGACGGTTAAAAGGTGCCATTGGGGCCAAGGTTAATTTTCGCCCACAACTCGGAGAATTCCTATCCTGCACCACGCCCCCCGACTTCCTGACCGGCGCGTGGGGCAAATCGATCATCATGCGGTGGATTGACTTTGCGTTTGTCAATCGCTCAGCCGGTCTAGTTGCTGCTGCGCCGCCTCGTTATGGCCTTGGTGAAGCCCTCAGCACCCAGTGTGCGCGTGAGTGCGTTTAGAACCCTTGAAACAAGAAGTCTAAAGCGAAGGTAATTTCTGTGCGCTTAGATTCCAACGATAAGACGGGATGTTTGAGCAAGGCAAGTGGTACGGCGGCCATCCCTTGAGTGACCATCAGCACTTGCACACCTTCAATCTCAAAGACTGGATTCAGGGATTTTGCGTAGTCTGGCAGATCGCCGATGGGTAGTAACGGAGTGACGACTCGGGTGGCAAAGTGACGATTGATGTCAGCCTGCAAATCCAAGAGGTAGCCGTTTCCACTCGGGTTTCGATAGGCCATAAATTGTGCCATCAGAAACTCCTGTACTGTTCAAGAGGCAAGCCATTCGTTTCAACGTAGGTATTCCAACAATCGAAAGCTTTGGCATTTTCCTTCCGCCATAGCTCTGCGCGTTTATCGGCAACGGCCTTCGCAATACCGGCTTCGGCGGCCTGTGAAACGTTGATGCGCAACGCCTTCGCTTGAATCAAAAGACTTTGGGCAATGTCACATTGGTGGCCTTCTTTGCGACGGATGCGCGAGCTGTTGTGCCCATAGTGACTCTCCTTTGTTAATACGCAAATGTTGTCATCAATGCGCATCAAATGCAATATCAAATATATCCATGTTGTGCTGTGTTCAAATCAAAGGGGCCGCTTGCATGAGCTGACCGGCGTGCTGGAGTCGGTTTCAAAACACGCGGGACGCTGGCCGCAATGGTTTGATAATGGGGTGAGTTCGTAAAACCACAAAAGCTGAAGATTGCCTGTATTCGTTGGTTTGTAGGGGCTGATCGGTGAGTCTGCCCCTACGCATTGGGCGGTGAACCGCGACCTCCCGATGGGTTTCGGTGAGATTAAAAGCGCCTCGGCGCTTGGTGGCGAGCGGCCAATGCAGAGCATCGGCGGGCCTTACGGCAGAATCGGGCGAACGGTCAGTGGAATGAATATGATGCAACAATTTGGAAAAGTTGGAAAAGTTGGAAAAGTTATATGTCACGGGTTT
>CAIWVX010000264.1 GCA_903916205.1 uncultured beta proteobacterium | reverse complement strand
TGCCCGGTTTGAGTTCAGCGTAGCCATTGGCTTTAATGTCAATGCTCGGAACCTGACGCATTTTCATCATCCCGCCCTCGTTAATGTGATTATGCAATTCGACGATTTTTGCTGCGGTGCTTTCCGCCTTAACCAGCTTTCGATCGACGCTTGTATTATTGTTGATACGCATGAAAGCGCCTGTAGCCGGGGCATTGGGAGGTGCCAGACGGACATAAGGGTCGTCAATCAACAAATCGGTATTCGCCGAAAAGGCCGGCAACGGCAGTGTCGCGACGAGGATTGCAGCCAAACGAAAAACGGAGCAGAACATAACACCTCCTAGGTGATTGTAGATTGAGTACGAGGTCAAACACGCCATCACTTCAATAAGCAGATCAATCTGCTTATTATTAGTCTAGCATTCTGTCAGACTTAAAACGAACTCCGACAAATAATTAATTTATCATGGCCTATTCACCGTATTTTTAAGCCATACCGTCGGCCTTTGTCTGCAACCGGTGCAACATCACTGACATGGGCGTCGCATTTGCAGGCAAAAATGCCCGATACACGGGTTTGGCCTTGACGTTAGCTTAGCCCCCCCCTAAGATTCCTCGATTTTCTCTTAGGCCTAATTACGTGAAACTTGAGAAGCTCTACCGTTTAATCGGCTCCGACATGACGCAGGTCGACGCAACGATTCGTTCGCGGCTTCATTCTGACGTGGTGCTGGTGCGGCAAGTGGCGGAGTACATTATCCAGAGTGGTGGCAAACGCTTGCGACCGGCGCTGGTGCTGCTTTCGGCCGGAGCGCTTGGCTATCAAGGCACAAACCATCATGCGCTAGCGGCGGTGATCGAGCTGATCCACACCGCGACCTTACTGCACGACGACGTCGTTGATGAGTCTGATTTACGCCGAGGCCGCGAGACCGCCAATGCCCTTTTTGGTAACGCGACCAGCGTCCTAGTTGGGGACTTTCTCTACTCAAGAGCCTTTCAGATGATGGTTGATGTCGGCGATATGCGCGTCATGCGTGTTTTATCCGACGCCACGAACGTCATCGCCGAAGGAGAAGTCCTGCAATTGATGAATTGCCACGATGCCGACGTCGATGAAGCACGCTATTTACAGGTCATTCGCTTCAAAACCGCCAAACTATTTGAGGCCGCCGCTCGCCTCGGAGCACTGCTTGGACAAAGCTCTGAAGCAACTGAGCAGCACATGGCCGATTACGGAATGCATCTCGGAACCGCGTTTCAACTGATTGATGACGTATTAGATTATTCGGGAGCCGAGCTTGAAACAGGCAAGCATCTGGGCGACGACTTAGCCGAAGGCAAACCGACGCTGCCTTTGATTTATGTGATGCAAAACGGGACGCCCGCACAAGCGGCGTGTGTGCGAAACGCTATCGAACAGGGCGGACGCGACGATTTTCAGGCCGTGCTATCGGCCATTCGCGCAACCGGTGCGCTGGAACATGCCAAACAGCAAGCCGAGAAAGAAGCGCATCTTGCCGTATCGGCCTTGCGCTCGCTGCCAACTTCCCCATACAAGGATTCTTTGCTAGAATTGCCGCTCTTCGCAATTGCTAGGTCTTCTTAGCATGGTCATTGGTTCAGTCGGGGCGTAGCTCAGCCTGGTAGAGTACTGCGTTCGGGACGCAGGAGTCGGAGGTTCGAATCCTCTCGCCCCGACCACTTAAATCAAGGCGTAACACCTCCGCATCCCAGTAAAAACCCCGTGTTCTCCTAGGGAGTTACAGCTTCCTAAACGCTTTAACGCCCCCTTTATCCGTCGATAAAATCTTCGGTGGTAAAACTTAGCGTGGGTCAAGATACCATTTCGCGTCTCGAAAAGCGTAGCGATAGGCTACTTTCAACGTTACGGCGTTACGTTGAAGGAATGGGCGGCAAGCTCGAACGTGTATCCCAGTTCCCAACCCCCGCCCATGGTCATCGACCCCTTTGGCGATGTTGTACCGATGGAGCGCATTTCTGAAAAAGTGCGGTGATACCCCGTTGTTGTGGCAGCTATAGTAGACAAAAATACCCCCCCTTTTTCTGAGTCAGTGAATAGTCTGAAACGAAATGCTTCAAACTATTCAGCGGTTGTAAAATGAGGCTATGGGTGAAGATTCACTAAAGTCATGTATGGTCAAGCGCGGCCCCTCTATTACAGAGCAGCAATAATGATTGAACAACAAATTGAACAAAGCTTCATCGACAAACTGACGGGACTTAAATACGCATACCGCTCCGACATCACTGACCGTGCCGCACTGGAGAAAAACTTCCGGGATCGGTTCGAAGCGCTCAACCAAGTCAAGCTGACCGAAGCCGAG
>CAIWVX010000263.1 GCA_903916205.1 uncultured beta proteobacterium | reverse complement strand
GTGGTCGCTTCAAAGTTTACGTGATTGACGAAGTTCACATGCTCTCGAATTCAGCTTTCAACGCGATGCTGAAAACGCTGGAAGAGCCACCGGATCATGTGAAGTTCATTCTGGCGACGACCGACCCGCAGAAAATTCCGGTGACCGTGCTGTCGCGTTGTCTGCAATTTAATCTCAAACAGATGACTCCGCCGTTAATTGCCGGCCATCTTAAACATATTCTTTCCGTCGAGGCTATCAGCGCCGAGGCGGGGGCGCTTAACCTGATTTCGCGTTCAGCGGCGGGCAGTATGCGCGACGCGCTGTCTTTGCTGGATCAGGCGATTGCCCACGGAGCCGGTAAGGTCGAAGAAGCGCAGGTGCGCGATATGCTTGGCACCGTCGATCTCGATTATCTTTTTGTTATTCTTGAGGCTTTGTTGATCGGTGATGCGGCAGGTATGCTGAAAGTGGCCGACGATATGGCGGCGCGTAGCCTATCGTTTGACGCCGCATTGCAAGAACTGGCCGGGCTGTTTACTCGCTTGCAGGTGGCACAACTGGTGCCACAGGCGATTGCCGATGACCTACCTGAGCGCGCACAGATCCTAGAATTAGCCGCCCGGCTTGATCCTGAGTTTGTGCAGTTGGGCTATCAGATTGCCGTGCATGGGCGCAAGGAATTGCCGCTGGCACCCGACGAGCAAGCCGGTTTTGTCATGACTTTGTTGCGCTTGCATGTGTTTCGTCCGACCTTGCCGGGAGAGTTGCCTAGGCCACGTCCGGCAAGCCCGGCTTTAAATCAGGCCAAGCTCAGTGTGAGTATTCCCGTTAATCCACCGTCCGTTGCGCTTCCCTCTGCAACGGCAGTCGAACCGCTGCCGCCAGTGAGCAAGCTAACGCCCGAACCTGCGCTTCCCGAAAACGCCGAACCGCTCGTGGTGAAAGCGCCGGTGAGCAATGACTGGAACGAGATTTTGCCGGCGCTTAAGCTGAGTGGCATGGCCCGAGAACTCGCGCAGCATTGTAAACTTCGCACGATTGACGAAGCTAAAATCGTGCTGTGCCTTTCGCCGGTGCATCGCCATTTGCAGAACCATGCGCAAGACAAACTCCAACAGTCGCTCTCCGAGTATTTCGGGCGAACGGTGTTATTGAGTATTGATCTGGAGGTGGTAACGGGAGATACCCCGGCTGCCGTTGCCCAGCGCCAAAAACGCGAGCGTCAGGATCAAGCCGTGGCCTCGGTAGAACAGGATGATTTCGTGCGCGAAGTCATTGATCTTTTTGATGCCACATTGATTGAATCTTCCATAAAACCCGTTTAACCCGTTAAGGAAAGTACGATGATGAAAGGCGGAATTGCCGGTCTGATGAAGCAGGCTCAGCAGATGCAGGAAAACATGAAAAAAGCGCAGGATCAGTTGGCGTTGGTCGAAGTTGAAGGTCTGTCTGGCGCGGGTGCGGTCAAGGTGCAGATGACCTGTGCGCATGATGTTCGCCGAGTGTCGATTGATGCTTCGGTGATGGATGACAAAGAAATGCTCGAAGACCTTCTGGCGACCGCTTTTAATGAGGCCGTGCGCCGTGTCGAGCAGGTCTCAAAAGAGCGCATGGCTGGATTTACCTCAGGGCTCAATCTGCCTCCCGGCATGAAACTTCCGTTCTGATGTCGACGCCGTCAAGCCTCGAATCGCTGATCGAGGCCTTGCGTTGCTTGCCTGGGATCGGCCCGAAGTCGGCGCAGCGGCTGGCGTTTTATCTCATGCAGCGCGACCGTCAAGGTGCTCAGCGTCTGGCCGATGCCTTACAACTTGCCCTAGGTGCGCTTAAGCATTGTCAGCGCTGCAATACCTTCACCGAGGCAGAGATTTGCGAGCGTTGTCAGTCGCCTAAGCGCGATGCGAGTTTGTTGTGCGTCGTTGAAACGCCCGTCGATATGAATATGATGGAACAAACGCTCGCTTATTCGGGCCTGTATTACGTCTTGATGGGGCGGGTTTCACCCCTTGATGGGGTCGGCCCACGCGAATTACAGCTCGAAAAATTGTTAGCGCGAGCCTGTGATGGGATCGTTCAGGAAGTTATTCTGGCGACAAACTTTACCAATGAGGGTGAAGTGACCGCGCATTACCTGACCGAAATGCTTAAAAGCCACGCCATTCGGGTTTCGCGGATTGCCCGGGGAGTACCGGTTGGCGGAGAACTGGAATATGTCGATGCCGGAACCTTGGCACAAGCCGTTCGCGAGCGAAAACCACTCGAAGAATAGCCATTTTGAATTGATGCACCCACCCAAGCGTACTAATTTTTATTGAGCCTAATCCGAATGGCACAATTCGGGTTGTGGGTGAAAATTCACCCTGGCCCCAATAATTCTGGTGGCCTTTCGGCAGCCTTGCAGGGTTTGACTGGAAATTTAGTGCTGTACATAAACACAGTATAATAACGAAACCCCAGATGAC
>CAIWVX010000262.1 GCA_903916205.1 uncultured beta proteobacterium | reverse complement strand
TCTGTTTATTACTCATAGCTTCTCACTTTCCTCTTAAAACCCACGTTTGACTTGTCATGTTTATTTCCTCTATATAGTGGGTGATTAAGTACGATAACTCAAATCGGCTTATTTTGAACGATCTGCATTACCCCACTCCCTCGACGGTTCAGTCGTACCACCTGCTTTCGTCTCTCTTGCAGTACTTCTCGCGGCGGCTTGCGGGCATCTTCTTTATCCATGTCTCTTCGACACAAAATTACGACAAAAATTCTCGTATATTTCGTGCCGGATTAATAGTGCCTTGGCCTAGGTGCAACTTCGCTTAGCAGAATCCATCGCCCCGTCTTCGATTAAAATGGCGGGTCTTATTTTTGAGTTTCCGCTATGTCCAGAATCCATTGCTGTGCCGGTATGTTTCTTTTCCTCTTCAGTCTTCCGGCGCTTGCTGGTGAGCCGTTGATGCTCGGCCCTATCCCGCTTGACTTTGTTCTTTTTGGGCTGACGCTGTTGGGGGTGGCTTTGTTTCACCAGCACACGCTGTACGTCGGATTGGGCGGGATGGTTAGCATTACGTTGTATAAATTGCTTTTTAGCGGATTTAAGTCGGGGGAGGGGCTGGCTGGGTTGGGGGGGCACTTTGCGCACGAGTGGTCGATTTTAGCCAATTTGTTTTGCCTGTTAATGGGGTTTGCGCTGCTTTCGCGGCATTTTGAAAAAAGCCACGTTCCGGTGATTTTGCCCAAATACCTGCCGGATGACTGGAAGGGTGGATTCGTCATGCTGGTGATGGTTTTTGTTCTCTCCAGTTTTCTCGACAATATTGCGGCGGCCTTGATTGGTGGGGCGATGGCGCACCAATTGTTCCGGGGCAAGGTGCATGTGGGTTATCTGGCGGCGATTGTGGCGGCCGCTAACGCCGGTGGGGCGGGTTCGGTGGTTGGCGATACCACCACAACGATGATGTGGATTGATGGTGTTAGTCCGCTGATTGTTTTTGATGCCTATGTCGCCGCCGTTGTGGCGCTTTGCATTACGGCTTATTTTGGTGCCAAACAGCAGCACGCGTATTCGCCGATTATCAAAAATGCGCATCAGCACACCAAGGTGGATAAAGCCAGAATCGGTATCGTGGCACTGATCCTCGTTTTTGCCATTGTGACGAATGTCGTGGTTAATATTGAGTTCAATGCGCTGGCCGATGTGTTCCCCTTTACCGGGATGGCGGTATGGGTGGCGATCTTGATTTCGATTCCGCTGCGTCGGCCCGATTGGGAGGTTTTGCCGGAAACCTTTAAAGGCTCGATCTTTCTGTTATCGCTGGTGGTTTGCGCTTCGATGATGCCGGTCGAAACCTTGCCGCCCGCGTCGGCGTTGACGGCTTTAGGCATGGGGTTTGTTTCTGCGGTATTCGATAATATTCCGCTAACGGCCTTGGCGCTCAAGCAGGGCGGTTACGACTGGGGTGTTTTGGCGTATGCCGTCGGCTTTGGCGGGTCGATGGTCTGGTTCGGGTCTTCGGCTGGGGTGGCGCTTTCCAATATGTACCCTGAAGCCCGGTCGGTAAAAAACTGGCTGCGCCACGGCTGGCATGTGGCCGTCGCTTATGTCGTCGGTTTCTCGGTGCTTTTCTTCACGCTCGGTTGGCATCCTGATACGGCGCATAAATCAGCCGCTGCTGAGACGATGAAAGCCACGTCGCAAAGCCACGAGTAGGGTGACTTCAGGGGGTGGTTTTTTTGCGTAATACGCGCATGGCTGAAGGTGTAAAGCCGCGTTGCGCATAGAAGGACAGCGCTCTGGCGTTGTCTTGGTCAGCGAGCAGGGTGACGCGGGGAAAGCCATTAGCGCTAGCCCATTGGAGGACGTGTTCGATCAGTTGTTGGCCGAGTTTTTGTTGGCGGTACTCGGCTTTAATGATGAGGTCTTCGAGTAAGACCACGCGACATCCTTCGGCGGTGCTGACCGTTATCAGGGCGTTAGCCATGCCGGCCATTTGGCCGTCCACCCGCAGCACAAAAAGTTGGCCGAGGCTCGGGTTATCAAGAATCAGGCGCAGACCACAACGCTGTTTTTCGCGGTCAGGTTTGAAGTCGCTTTCTAGGGTAAATAGTTCGTCCAGCAGGTCGCTCATGGCGTCGAGATCGGCGGCTTGGGCCTTGTCGATGCTGATTTTCATCTTAGCCAATCAGTGCCACGGCTTTGATCTGCGCCCATACGTTCATTCCCGGCTGTAGTTCGAGTTGCGCGGCGGAGCGGTGAGTCAGGCGAGCAATCAGCGGAGAATCGCCGACATCGAGGCGAACCAGCGCGAGTGCCGGATGGGCATCGTTGGCGATGGCGATGACTTTTGCCGGGAGGGTATTGAGGATGCTGGTGCCTTCGATCCGTTCGCGGGCCAAACTGACATCGCGCGCGAGAATGCGCAGGCGTACCCGGTGGCCGATGGGCGTGCCGAGGTCACGCACCCAAAGGCGGCCGCCGGGAAACTCAACGCGGACTAAATGCCATTCGGAATCGCGCTCGGCAATCTGCGCGACGATGACCACGCCGGCCTCTTCTCCCAGTTGAATGGGCAGGTCGAGTCGGGCCAGCGTTTCGCCTAGCGGGCCGTTGGCCAGCACCTTGCCGTTTTCCAGAACCACCAAATAGTCGGCTAATCGCGCTATTTCGTCCGGGACGTGGCTGACGTAGAGCAGCGGAATATCGAGTTCGTCATGCAGACGTTCAAGGTAAGGCAGGATTTCCTGCTTGCGGGCGTGATCGAGCGCCGCCAGTGGTTCGTCCATGAGCAGCAGACTCGGGCTGGTGAGCAACGCCCGAGCCATAGCGACGCGGCTTTTTTCGCCACCGGAGAGGTTTTCGGGCCAGCGGTCGAGCAGCTTGCCGATGCCGAGTAGTTCGATGGCGGTGTCGGGGGCAACGCGTTGTTGCTCGGGCTTGATACGGCGTCGGCCATAGTTGAGATTGTCACGCACCGTGAGATGCGAAAACAGCGCCGCATCTTGAAAGATATAGCCGAGCGGACGGCGGTGGGTGGGCAGAAAAATGTTTTTTGCATCATCCTGCCAGACTTCGCCATTGACTTCGAGATAGCCGCCATGCGCGTGTTCAAGGCCCGCGATGGCGCGCAGAAAGGTGGTTTTACCAGAACCGGAATGGCCGAAGAGGGCGCTGACACCCCGCCCCGGCAGGGTGAGATCAACATCCAGCGCAAAGTCGGGGTAGGCTAGGTGAAAACGGGCGTGAATGCTCATTTCGACGCCTTATGCCGTTGCTGATGGATGAGCAGCAAGACGACAAACGAGAAGGCCAGCAGACCACCGGCCAGCCAATGGGCATTGGCATATTCCATGGCTTCTACATGGTTGTAAATCGCCATCGACAGCACCTGAGTTTGGCCCGGAATATTGCCGCCGATCATTAGGACGACGCCGAATTCGCCGACGGTATGGGCAAAACCAAGGATCGCGCCGGTGACGAAGCCGGGGCGTGCCAGAGGCAGGACGATGCTGAAGAAAGCATCCAACGGCGAAGCCCGCAGAGTAGCGGCGGCTTCCAGAGGTTTGCTGCCGATGGCCGCAAACGCCTGTTGCAGCGGCTGCACGACAAAGGGCAGCGAGTAGATCATCGAAGCCACCACCAAACCGGGGAAGGTAAACGGTAGTAGCCCCAGACCCAGCGATTCGGTCAGTCGCCCTAAGGGGCCGTGCGGCCCCAGCATAACCAACAAGTAAAAACCGAGAACGGTCGGTGGCAGGATCAAAGGTAAAGTGACTAGCGCACCGATGACACCCTTGAAAACACTGCGCGTGCGGGCCAGCCACCAAGCAATCGGCGTACCGATAAGGAGCAGCAAAACCGTGCTTAAGGTCGCCAGTTTGAAGGTCAGCCAGATCGCGGCGAGGTCGGAAGTCAACATGTCATGAATCTTACCGCGACAGCGCAGGGGAGGGCTGCATTACGCGCTAAAAATCGTAGCCGTAGGTGCGGATGATGGCTTTGGCTTTTTCACTCGCCAGATACTTCATCAGAGCTTCAGCCGCCACGTTGCCCCGGCCTTTTTCCAGCAGTACCGCGTCTTGGCGAATCGGTTGATGCAAGGCCGGCGGCACTCGCCAGGCCGAACCTTCGACGATTTTGCCATCCTTGAACACTTGCGACAGCGCGACAAAGCCCAATTCGGCATTGCCGCTGGCGATAAACTGCTGAGCCTGGGTGATATTTTCGGCTTCAACGATCTTGGGTTGTAAGGCGTCGAACAGTTTGAGTGCTTTGAGGGTCTCAATGGCGGCTGCACCGTAGGGGGCCAGCTTGGGGTTAGCCAGCGCCAGATGTTTGAATTCGGCTTGTCTCAAAACGTCCCCCTTGTCATCGATAAAACCGGGTTTAGCTGACCACAACACCAGCTTGCCGATGGCGTAAGTGAAGCGACTATTGAGCACGGCCACCCCTTCCTTTTCGAGTTTCAGCGGAGTGTCGTCATCAGCCGCCAAGAGGACTTCAAAGGGCGCACTATTTTTAATCTGGGCGTAAAACTTGCC
>CAIWVX010000261.1 GCA_903916205.1 uncultured beta proteobacterium | reverse complement strand
TCAGATCGCGGTGGTCGCCCACAAATTTATAAAGTCTCATCAAATGGCGGCGAGCCTCAGCGCGTATCATTTGAAGGTAATCAAAATCTAAATCCTAATATTTCACCTGATGGAAAAATGTCGAGAAAAGGCAAAAAGTGGTGCGTCATGTACTGGATCGACTCGGACTCAATCTTAACCGGTAACAATATCTCTCCTGCGCTATCTTAGAAAAATCCGCCCAAAAACACTAAAAGTTGTAACTACTCAGGTATGCCGCCATATCACACCCCGGATTCAAGAAAAGGTAATGGTAGCTGATAAAGAAAAGCATAGATGAACTGCCCGAACTTGACACAGGCTTTCCAAAGTTCCGTCCCTTAGCCTCGTTTCGCTTGATACCGCGATCATCGTCATCTCGGACTACCTGAGTAGTTACCAAAAATGTAAAAAATCTTGTCCGGCAGGCTGGGAGAATTTCAATCGCGAAATTTGGGCTAGGTATTTCGCTATGCATTGAGAAAATGTTTGCTCCAACAGGTGATCCATCAATTGGGTGAATACCCGCTTTCCCGCATACATCACCCCCTCATAAAATCATAGAAGTTTCCCGCAAGTTAAAGTCGCCCACATCAATAAGTATTATTTATTTGATTAAAATCAGTTGGTTAAAGCTTTTATGAGAATATATACATATAGCATTAACCCCTGATGTGTAATAAAAAATTTTTAAAGTTTGCAATTTTCTCAAATATCAAGCACATTACTGCCAGCGATTTCGAGCATAGTGTTGTTATTTGTAGGTTTGGTATCCGCAGTTCTGCGGCGCAATTCCCCATATTCACCTCGCCATCTTGATATTCGCCTCATTTTAGGGGCTTCGCGCCCCGCTTATTTTCGGAGATTCAAGATATGGCAACAGGAACAGTCAAGTGGTTTAACGACGCCAAAGGTTTTGGCTTTATTACGCCTAACGAAGGTGGTGAAGATCTTTTCGCTCACTTCTCCGCTATCCAAGGCAATGGATTCAAAACCCTCAAAGAAGGTCAAGCGGTAACCTTTGACGTAACCACTGGCCCGAAGGGCCTGCAGGCCGGTAATATTTACCCAGCCTAAAGACTCAGTCGGCATGGGATTCCATGCTCCTGACTATTGAAAATAGCCCGGAATCTACCGGGCTATTTTTTTCATCCCTTTTGAGACTGAGTATGGCTAAAGAAGAACTTATTGAAATGCAAGGGGTGGTCGCCGAGGCGCTTCCTGACTCCCGTTTTCTGGTGACGATGGATAACGGGCATAAATTGGTGGCTTATACCGCAGGAAAAATGCGCAAAAACCATATTCGAATTTTGGCCGGCGACAAAGTTTCCCTGGAACTTTCGCCCTACGACCTGAGTAAGGGGCGCATTACGTTCCGACACATTGAAGGGCGTCCTTCCCCGGTCAGTTCGCCACGACGATAACCCTCTGTTGGATGGTCAATTTGAGATAGCCCCCGCTTGCTTGCGTTGAGTATCAATGGAGCCAAGGGTTTTTTGGGGGCGAGTCCCTTTGTAGTGCCGCGCCGGTTTGGCATAAATCAATAAAAAGAAGGTGGGAAGCCGGTCGATAAGCCGGGTTCTGTCGTGGGCAACCATTCCTCTAGGCGCACTGTTGCCAGTGCGCTCAAGCAACCTACCCGGAAGCGACGCGAGCCACGTCATGCGCTTCCCTATTTGGTCTTGCTTCAGATGGGGTTTGCCGTGCCGTCCGTGTTACCACGTCTGCGGTGAGCTCTTACCTCGCCGTTTCACCCTTACCGTCCCGGGTCACCCCGGTCTTAGGCGGTCTATTCTCTGTTGCACTTTCCGTCACCTTACGGTGCCCGGTCGTTAACCGGCATCTCGCTCTATGAAGCCCGGACTTTCCTCCCCGTGCAAGCACGCGGCGGTTGCCTAACCGACTTCCCGCTTGGATTGTACCTTGCGGGAGTCCGAGTAGATCATTTTTTGATCGGATCGGCGAGGACAATTGTATTTAATGACACCGAAACCATCAGAAATTAGCGGTCACTTCAATGGCGGCTTTGGCGACGAGATGAGAGGTATCGGCCCAGCGCTCAATTGTCCACTGGTCACCCCATAGGCTGAGCCAACTGATGCCCGTATTGGGAATCAGAAAATCGCGGGCTTGTTCAAGCGCCATGCCGCTGGCGCGACGGTACACTAGATCCAGCACTCCGCCGTGCGTGACGACCACCAAGGTCTGCCCGCGATGCTCACAGGCCAAGCGGGCAAAGACGTCAAGCACACGCTTTTGATGCTGGCGAAGGCTCTCGCCACCCGGCAACACGTAATCGGCATGACGTTCGCGCAACGCCAGTGCATCTTCTGGATAGCGGGCCAGCACATCGCTACGGATCAGACCTTCGCAACGACCATAGTTTCTTTCGCGTAATTCGTGGAGCAACGTCATCGGCAATTTAAGTGCCGCAGCAATCGGCTGCGCCGTCTGTTGCGCACGCAACAAATCACTGCTGTAGAGCGCCGTCACCGGTAGGCCAATAAAGTAACGTCCGGCCTCCTGCGCTTGCGCTAGTCCATCGGCATTCAAGGGTAAATCCTGATGTCCTTGCATCCGTTGCTCGGCATTCCAGTCCGTCTCGCCGTGGCGCACAAGACAAAATCGCGTTGTTTGCTCAGTCATGAAGAGTGCTACGAGCCGACTTTGTTGCCATCCTTCCAACCGCCACCCAAGGACTTAAAGAGTTCCACCGTCGAATTGAGGCGGGCCTGACGGATGGCGACATAGCTCAGCAAGGCGTCATTAGCGCTGCGTTGGGCGTCGAGCACTTCGATGCTGGCCGAATAGCCTGCTTCGTAGCGTAACTGGGCCAGTTCGAGTGACTTTCCGGTGGTTTGCACCCGCCGTTGTTGCGCCTCTTCGCTCTGACTGTTTTCGTACACACTAACCAGCGCGTCGTTGACCTCCTTGAAGGCGGTTTCGACGGTTTTTTGGTAGTTAACCAAGGCTTGCTTTTGTCGTGCGCTGACTTGATCAATGCGCGCAAAATTGCGCCCGGCATCAAAGATCGGCATGGTTGTAGCAAGGCCCAGTGAGCCAATGCCGGCACCGGAGCTAAATAAATTGGCTAGAGCGACGCTTGAACTGCCCATGCTGCCGGTTAGCGAAACGCTAGGGAATAGCGCGGCTTTGGCTACACCGATACGGGCATTGGCTGAAATCAGCGTTTCTTCGGCTTGACGTATATCTGGCCGATTTTCGAGCAATGACGAAGGTAAACCGGGCGGCGGGACGGGGGGTAAAGGAATCTGCCGAAGATCACCGGCGGCGAGTCTTAATCCGGGCTGTCCGGTCAGCAGCGCCAACTGGCTTTCGGCCAGCGCACGTTGTCGTCGCAGCTCAGCCAACTGCGCCTGTGCTGCGGCTAGCACACCTTCGGCCTGATATAAATCGAGCGCTGAGGCACGGCCTCCGGCAACAAGGCTTTTGACGATTTCAAGTGCTTTTTGCCGACTGTCCAAGGTGCTGCGCGTGAGTATCAAATTGGCGTCTAATGCCCGCAGGTTCAAATAATTGCTGGTGACCAAACCGGCCACGGTTAATTCGACGGTATCCCGTGCATAACGGCTGGACAAAAGGTCAGCGCGTGCCGCCTGATTGGCCCGCCGCAATTTGCCCCATAGATCGATTTCAAAAGACGTTGCCAGCGCGGCGTTGCGGTTGTCCTGCAAACGTGGGGCGGTGCTAGGCAGTGGAATGGCATTGCGGGTGCTGGCCTGAGTTCGGCTCGCGCCACTGCTGGCGTTAATTTCGGGGAAGAATGCGGCACCGACTTCACGCATAACGCCCTCGGCTTCTTCAATCCGTGCCACGGCCAGCCGCAGGTCAAAATTATAGGTCTGCGCCCGCACCACCAATTGATTCAGTTCCTCGTCTTGAAATAGCAACCACCACGCTTTGATTGGCGTCTCAGCCAGCGAAGTCGGCAGATTGACGTCGGCGTCGACTGCACGGTTAAACGTCTCCGGCAAATTTGTCGCAAGGCGCTGGTAATCTGGGCCAATGGCGCAACCAGACAGACTTAACAGCAGCGCGATGATCTGCGCACTCCGTTTCGGCCTAAACGTCGGGCGTTGAAAATCAGGGCGGCGCATCAGACTTTCTCCTCGTCAGTGCGGTTAGGGCTATCCATGCGTGATGGGAGCTTGCGACCAGATAGCCAGCTAAAAAACATCGGGATAAAAATAGTGGCAATAAAGGTTGCCGCCATCATGCCGCCAAATACGCCGGTACCCATCGACTTCCGCGCTGCGGCACCGGCACCACTGGCTTTGACCAGAGGAAAAACGCCGAGAATGAAGGCCAACGAAGTCATGATAATGGGTCTGAAGCGCAATCGCGCCCCCTCCAACGCGGCATCGAGCACAGCCATTCCTTCGGCGCGTTTTTGAGCGGCAAATTCGACGATCAGAATCGCGTTTTTAGCCGCCAGACCAATTAGCACCACGAGACCAATCTGAAAATAAATATCGTTCGGCATCCCGCGAATCATCACCGCCGCCAAGGCTCCAAACAAGGCGAACGGAACAGCCATGATGACCGCCAAAGGAAGCGACCATTTTTCGTATTGCGCCGCCAGAATCAAAAACACCATCAGAATACCGAAACCAAAAGCCACGGCTGACGTGGTTCCCGCACGTTTTTCCTGAAAAGCCTGCCCAGTCCAGGCCAGTTCATAACCGGAAGGCAGAACCTCTTTGGCGACACTTTCGACAATTTTGATGGCATCGCCGGTGCTCACCTTGGGGATTGAATTACCCAGTACCTTAGCCGCTAGAAAGCCGTTAAAACGCTCTAGCTGCTCCGCGCCAACCACCGTTTTTACTTTGATTAGCGCTGATACAGGCACCATCGCGCCGCTGTTGGCGCGTACATAAACCTTGCCAATATCTTCTGGCTTAGCCCGATAGGCCGCATCCGCCTGGAGTTGCACGCGATAAGTGCGGCCATTGAGGTTGAAATCGTTGACATACAGCGCCCCTAACGAGGCTTGCAGTGTTTGATAAACATCGGCCACCGGTATGCCCATCGAAAGAGCTTTGGCCTCGTTAACTTCGACATATAACTGCGGCGAGTTGGGACGGAAAAAAGTATTGATACCAACCAATTCTGGCCGTTTTTTCAACGCCTCGACAAACTGCTGAATGACCCCTGCCAGCTTTTGTGGACTGCTATCGCCCCGTGCCTGAATAAAAACCTCAAAACCGCCTGCGGCACCCAAACCGCGTATGGCTGGTGGATTGAACACCAGAGCCAGACCATCCGACAGCATCATACCCATGCCGGTAAACTTTTTAGCCAGCGCATCAGCCTCCGTCGTCCGCTTGGCCCAGTCGACCAAGGGGATGAAGACAGTTCCGGCATTGGCTTTGGCCCCGCCGCCGATAATATCGTTACCGGCAATAACGAACACTTTATCTACGCTGGGATCCT
>CAIWVX010000260.1 GCA_903916205.1 uncultured beta proteobacterium | reverse complement strand
TGCTGTATTCCAGACTGCCGGAAGTTTTATAAGAGGAGTAACCCCATCCCGGTCTACCTGTTTGAAAGCGGAAAAAACGGCCTTAGCGTCGCGCAACATTAACATTTTGCACAATGTTAATGTTAAGTGCTATGGGCTGATTAGACCGAGAATGAGGATAATGACGATTAGTTCTCGACTTTGTTGGACTTAGACTGACGCTCCCCTTGCGAATTTGCATGATTATTATATTTCATCAGGAGTACATCAAGCCCCCGAGAATTTCGCCCCCAGATACTCGGTGCGCAAAACCCAAACTCACACCCCATTAAAAACTGGGAATACCCGTACCTATTGACCTACAACAGTCTCTACCGAACGAGCCAAATAAAACGGCCCGGGAACACGTTCTCCGGGCCGTTTTTATACTTCAATTACGACATCAGTTAATGCCCTGACGATGAAGAAGAACCCAAACCGGTTTCCGAACGAACTTTCTGTGCCGGATACAAGGAGCGCTCAAGCTGTGCTTGCTTGCTGTTATCGAACTTGGACACCAGATAGATCGTCAAGAAGGCCGCAGTCATCGAAAACAGAGCCGGTGACGAGTAGGGGAACAAAGCGCTACCCTTCGGATTGTGTAGCACCGCTTCCCATACCGAGGCCGAAACCACGGTGAGTCCCAGTGAGCTTACGAGCCCTACAAAACCACCGACGACGACTCCCCTTGTCGTGCAATCCTTCCACAATACAGACATGAAGAGGACTGGGAAATTGGCTGAACAGGCGATGGCAAAAGCCAGCATCACCATGTAAGCCACGTTTTCCTTCTCGAAGGCGATGCCGAGAACCACGGCAATAATGCCGAGACATATCGTGGTGACCTTGGAAACGCGTAATTCAGCAGCCGAGTCAGCCTTGCCCTTTTTGAACACGGTCGCGTAAAGGTCATGCGAAACAGCGGATGCACCGGATAAAGTCAGACCGGCAACTACCGCCAAAATCGTAGCGAAAGCAACGGCCGAGATGAAGCCTAGGAAGACGTTTCCGCCCACGGCATTAGCGAGGTGGATAGCCGCCATGTTGCCGCCGCCCTTGAGCCCATCATAAACGGGGTTTCCTGCGGCATCCAGCACGGCTTTACCATCAATCATTTTGATCGCCAGATAGGCCGGATCGGTTGAAACCAGAACGATAGCGCCGAAACCGATGATGAAGGTAAGAATGTAAAAATAGCCAATCCAAGTTGTTGCCCAACCAACCGATTTACGTGCTTCCTTGGCGCTAGGTACGGTGAAGAAGCGCATCAGGATGTGCGGCAAACCGGCGGTACCAAACATCAGCGCCATGCCGACTGAAATGGCCGAAACCGGATCCTTAATCAAGCCCCCTGGAGCCATGATTGAACCGTGCTTGGAGTGAACTTCAACGGCCTTGGTGAACAAGGCTTCGGGGCTGAAGTTGAACTGATATAACACGGCCAGCGCCATGAAAGTAGCCCCTGTCAGCAACATCACCGCCTTGATAATTTGCACCCAAGTGGTTGCCGTCATCCCACCGAACAGCACGTACAACATCATCAGCACGCCGACGATCATCACCGCATATTGGTACTCAAGACCAAACAACACTTTGATCAACTGACCGGCACCAACCATCTGGGCAATCATGTAGAAGGCCACCACGACCAGCGATCCGCACGCGGCGAAAACACGGGTTGGGGTTTGGGCAAAACGATACGAGGCCACGTCAGCAAAGGTAAACTTGCCCAAGTTGCGCAAACGCTCGGCCATCAAAAAGGTAATCACCGGCCAGCCGACCAACCAGCCGATCGAGAAGATCAGGCCATCAAAGCCGCTGCTGAACACCAATCCTGAAATCCCGAGGAAAGACGCCGCAGACATGTAGTCGCCAGCAATCGCCAGTCCGTTTTGGAAGCCGGTAATTCCGCCGCCTGCCGTATAAAAATCAGCGGCTGAACGTGTTTTTGAAGCCGCCCACTTGGTGATAAATAGGGTCACTGTGACAAAGCCGCCAAACATCGCAATGGCGACCCAATTGGTTGCTTGTTTGGTCGTTTGCCCGAGGTCGGCGCCGGCAGCCATGGCTACTCCAGCGACCACTAGGCCGAATAGGAGTATCAGACCATTGCGTATATTTTGATTAATCATTTCTGATGCGCCTCCTTGATAATCTCGGTGTTGAGTGAATCAAATACGGTATTGGCTCGACGCACATAAATGTTCGTAAGAATGATCGTCGTCACGATCACACCGAGGCCTAATGGAATGCCTACCGAAGTCGTCATACCGCTTGCCAGCTTGGTTCCAAGCCATTCCTTGTTGAAGGCGATAAGCAGGATATAGCCGTAATAGACGGCCATAACGCAGAGGGTCATCATGATACTAAAGACACTTCGCGTTTTGACCAGCCGGTGATATTTTGGGTTCGCCTCAACCCGTGCTGCTACGTCGTCGATCATTGTTTGTCTCCTCCGAAATGAGTCGTTGCCTAGCCGGAATGGCCGACTATAGCCAGCACAGTAAAGGCCGTTCCTTACTCCATTCTTACTGCGTTTCGGCTCGTGATCTATAAAAAGATAGGCGATATAAGCTTGCGTGAGTTAGCGCATTCATCTTGAAATCGCCGCACCGCCCATCGCGGCCAACAAATGGTCTAATTCAATCGGTTTGAACATCACCCGCCAGGGCAGGGTAGAGAACATCTCAATGCGATCCGGCGACGATTCCCCCGTCACAATGAGGGCATTGATCGGTTGTGTGCTGCGTCGCTGAATGGCATCCAGTAATTGCACTCCATTTATTCCCTGTAGATTGAAATCCGAAATATAAAAATCCGCGCCGATGAGTTGCGGGCTGGCCATAGCGCTTTCCGCATTATGAAAAACATTAAGTCGAATCCCCTGTGTTTTTAGTGATAATTCGATGGCCTTTGTCACCATTAAATTATCGTCAACCACCACCACCCGCCAGCCGCGAAAACGTGAGTCATCCTCCGTATGATCAGCATACAAGGCTCCGGCCATTTCGTGCTCCACCGAGTCTTCATTGATTTGAGGCGTTACCGGTGCCGGTAGGACAAGTTCAAAAACGGTTCCGTGACCGAAACGTGAGCGGTAATTTACTTCTCCGTTGAGCAACCAGGCCATTCGTCGCGCGATAGACAACCCCAGTCCGAGACCTTTTGTCCGGTCACGTATCCGATTGTTAATTTGGAAGCATTCTTCAAAAACTCGCTCGCCAAACTGCTGTTCAATGCCAACCCCCGTATCCCAAACTTGAATAATGGCGCGACCCGCCCGCTGGCGAAAAGCCACGAGCACGCCTCCTTTTTCGGTGTACTTCAGGGCATTGTCGATCAAATTTCGTAGGACACTCATCAATAGACCTAGATCGGTGTCAAGGAAAATGTCTTTAAACGGGTAAGCCAATTTGAAACGTAAATTTTTCTGTTGTGACAAAGTCGAGAACTCGGCATCAATGACCTTAAACAGGGCGTCTACCTTGAACCGACTGAGCTGGGGTTTGACCAGACCGGCATCCAGCTTAGATATATCCAGTAACGAGTAAAGTAACTCGCCAAGAGAATGCACCGATAGACTGAGAAAATCAGAGATGGTTTTCTGCTCAGCACTGAGTTCAGTGTGCGCCAAGGCATCGCGAAAGAGATTGATGGCCTGAATGGGTTGACGCAAGTCGTGGCTGGCAGCCGCTAAAAAGCGTGTTTTTGCCATATTCGCGCTTTCCGCCTGTTGCTTGGCGATAATCAATTGGGCCTCGACCTGCTTGCGCTCCGTAATATCGATTACCGCGAGGATGTAACCCAGTTTTCGCCCTAACGCATCCGTGTTCGACTGAACCTCGGCTTGTACGTGCTTAATGGTGTTATCAGGATGCACATAGCGGTATTCACAAACGAAAGCGCGACCGCCTTTGGCGTTAGCCCGCCAAACGGATTGCAGCTTTTCCCTGTCTTCTGGATGAATACACAGCAAGCCGCTTTGCCCCAGCAAGTTTTCCCGTGCTTGTCCGGTAATCGCCACATGACAATCATTCACATAGGTATATTTTCCATCACGATCAAATTGGCAAATACCCACCGGCACCATTTTGGCTAATTCACGAAATTGCGACTCACTTTGAGCTAGCGTGCTGAGCATTCCGGTCTCACGTTTACGCATCCGGCGCAAGCGAAACAAGAGCCCCGTCACAAGCCCAAGAAGCAGTAGAGTAGAAACCAATACAACTTTAAGCTGTTGCCACCACCCGGCGAGTACATCGTCTTTACCCAGACCCACCGCAAAATAAAAAGGATAGTTGTGCATTTTTACGATGCCCATAATCCGCGTAATAGCTTCTGGGTAAACCGCGTAATGAAGGGTGACCGATTGATCCCCAGAGGCCATTTCTTTGACGACCGGATGGTCTGCCGCCAAGGG
>CAIWVX010000259.1 GCA_903916205.1 uncultured beta proteobacterium | reverse complement strand
TTTGGCCTTCGCTCATGCGGTAACGCTTGACGATGTTGCAGACCGCGATGTAGCTCAATCCAATCTCTTCGCTGATCTGAATGCGATTGCGCCCACGTTTCCATGCTCGGATGACCTGCTTGCGCAGTTCAAATTGCGCCACTGGTTCGAGTTTTCTTGCGTCTTGTTTTTCCATGCGATATTTGACACAACAACCAACGAATAGTTAATATTATTTGTGTGCCGTATATATATCCAATTCTACCCACGGGGTGACCGCATCAATCTCGGCCAGAAAACGATCCCGTCGCGTCTGCTTCTTCTTCGCCGCGTATTCCAGTTCAGAAAAATTCGCTTGCATCGAATCGTCCTCAAGCTCAGCATAAAAAACAATTATACTATATGCATACTAAGACGGCTGTGAATAAGTCAGCGTTTCCCTAACAGCCTGATGTCTCAACGACAGGCCGCTGGGGCAAATTTGGCGGCCAAAGTGCCGGAGGTTATTCCGGTCATTCCGGCGGCTGTGGCAACAGTCTGGGTTACTGAGGCACATCCCCAATCAATGGCTCCCGTTGTTCCTGACGTTTGGGCTGCGGCCAAGGTGACGGAGGTCCCCGCTGCGGCTGTACGAACGTAAGGTGCAAGCACAAGTGTTGGTGTGGTCGTACCCAAACCTAATGCCGCTCCATTGAAGGTCACGGTAATTTCACCTGCCGCACTGATTTGTACTGAATTAACGAACTTACTGTTCGCACCGGTATTCGCGCTTTGTGCATTCCAAGCGGCGACGACGGCCGCCAAATCAACCGTAGAACTTGCCCCATCCGTAGCGATATTTACTTTGGCGGAACTGGACAGCGATAAACCTTCAGTCACTCGAGCACGAATCATGTAATCCTGATAGGCGGGAAGCGCAATAGCGGCCAAAATACCAATAATTGCTACGACGATCATCAGTTCAATCAGCGTAAAACCTTTTTGTATATTTTTCATGCTTGTAACTCCTTTTAGTGAATGTAACGGATAGCCCGTTACTTAATACCTATTCAATTTTCGTGCCATGCGCAAACGCCTTATAAAATCGAGCGGACTCTTTTGCGTAGGCCAAATTTTTACCTAATCACGTCACCCGCTGACAAAAAATGTCAGCTCAAAAATCGCAACAAGCTCAAAAATCGCAACAAGCTCAAAAATCGCACTTGCCACAGGTGACGCTTTCGTGTGAAATACCGCCTTCCACGTCACACAACGATCCCATGGCCGAAAGCAAAAAATATCAGATCGCGGTTCGCGCCGCACCACAGTTCATTGCCGATCAGTCTGATTGGGCTAATGGGCGTTACGTTTTCGCCTACACCATCACCATCGAGAATGTTGGAACGGTACCGGCGCAGTTAATTTCCCGTCATTGGTTGATTACCGACGGCAATTCAAAAATTCAGGAGGTTCGGGGTCTTGGCGTCATTGGTCAGCAACCCTTGCTCAATCCCGGCGAAAAATTTGAATATACCAGCGGCTGCCAACTGGATACTCCGGTTGGCACCATGCGTGGCACTTATCAATTGACGGCGGACGACGGCGTCCAGTTTGAGGCGGAGATTTCGGAATTCACACTGAGCATCCCACGCGTTCTGCATTAATCGGGGGAGTTGGCGTTTATAACAACTCAGGAATATGTCATGTGTTATTGGATGGCATAGACGAAGGTACTGGAAGCACGAAGTCCCTTTCGTTCGTTAGATTTTGACGCGCATCAGTCTCGCTTTTTCACGATCCCAGTCACGCGATTTCTCTGCTTCGCGTTTGTCATGCTGTTTCTTGCCTTTGGCTAATCCAATTTCAAGTTTTATCCGTCCATGCAAAAAATGCAGATCCAATGGAATTAAGGTATATCCGGCGCGCTCAACCTGGCCGATCAACTTGCTGATCTGCTTGGCATGTAAGAGTAGTTTTCGAGTACGTGTCGGGTCTGGATTGATATGCGTTGAAGCTTCCGGCCTTGGCGTGATGTGCATACCAAAGAGAAAAACTTCTCCGCTACGAATCACGACGTAGGATTCTTTGATATTAGCCCGACCCGAGCGGATGGCTTTTACTTCCCAGCCTTCTAGCATAATACCGGCCTCGAATTTTTCTTCGATAAAGTAGTCGTGAAACGCCTTTTTGTTGGCGATGATACTCATAGATCTGCTTTCAGGGGTTGTGCGCGATGATGCTAAAATGGCGATTCTACAGGATTAGAGAGGCTCGGCTGTCGATGGACAGGGTTGAAAAATCAGTTCTAGTTGAACGTTCTTCGCAACAAATG
>CAIWVX010000258.1 GCA_903916205.1 uncultured beta proteobacterium | reverse complement strand
CGGCTCAACTTCGACCTGATGACCGGGTTTTCAGTGGTACCGCTGCAACTGTTTTCGATGCTCGGTATGCTTATTTCTCTCGGCTCTGGTTTGTTGGTGGCCTATCTGCTGCTACGACGTCTGGTGATTGGGCCGGAAGCCGAAGGCGTATTTACCTTGTTCGCCATCACCTTCTTCCTGCTGGGCATCTGCCTGTTTGGCATTGGTATGTTGGGGGAATACATCGGGCGTATTTACCACGAGGTGCGCCAACGTCCGCGTTACTTGATTGCCGGTATCCTGCAAGCGGAGGAGGCTCCTGAATGAGCTGTGCCGTGGTTTTCGCCTATCACAATGTTGGCGTTCGCTGTCTGAAAGTCCTGCTGTCCAGCAAAATCGATGTTCGCCTCGTGGTCACCCACGAGGACAATCCGCAAGAACAGATCTGGTTTGCTTCGGTTCGTCAGTTGTGCGCAGAAAATGACATTCCGTGCATTACGCCCGCCAACCCGAATACGCCGGAAGTTGAAGCGCAAGTCGCTGCGCTGGGGGCCGATTTCTTGTTCAGCTTTTATTACCGCCACATGCTCAAGGCTCCGCTCCTGCAATCCGCCAAGCGCGGGGCGTATAACATGCACGGTTCATTGTTGCCGCAATACCGGGGCCGGGTTCCGGTAAACTGGGCGGTGTTGCACGGTGAACGGGAAACCGGAGCCACGCTGCACCAGATGACGATCAAGCCCGACAATGGGCCGATTGTTGATCAGTTTGCTGTTCCCATCCTGCCGGATGATACGGCGCAGGAGGTGTTTGAAAAAGTGACGGTGGCCGCCGAATTATGTTTGCACCGTTCGCTGCCTCAGTTGATTGATGGATCGGTTAAGCTTCGCCAGCAGGATTTGTCGCAAGGCGGCTATTTTGGTGGGCGTAAGGCCGAAGATGGGCGTATTGACTGGCAACAGAACGCCCGGCAATTGCATAATCTGGTGCGCGCACTAACCCGGCCTTATCCGGGGGCCTTCAGCGAACTTGCCGCTGGCCGTCTGATCGTGTGGCGAACCCGTGTCCTCAATGACCTGACCGTCAGCAACAACAGCGGTAAAGTGCTTTACCAAAATGGACGCATTGAAATTCACCCGGCAGGCGGCGGTATCCTGCAGGTTCTGGAGGCTGATTATTCAGGCTCACCGTTATCGAGCAATGACCACGGGGCAAGGCTAAACAATCTGCGTCTGCCGGTTTAATACAAAAATTTTCGATTTATTTACCCCCGATTTATTCACCCTTTCTCTTCCCGGATATTACCCATGAAAAAAGTCCTGATTCTCGGCGTGAATGGCTTTATTGGCCATCACCTGACCAAACGCATTCTTGAAACAACGGACTGGGATATTTTTGGCATGGATATGTTCTCCGACAAAGTCGGCGACTTCATGGCTAATCCGCGCTTTCACTTTTTTGAAGGCGACATCATGATCAATCAAGAGTGGATCGAATATCACGTCAAAAAGTGTGATGTCGTCCTGCCGCTGGTCGCCATTGCCACCCCGGCCACTTACGTGCAATCGCCGTTGAGCGTCTTTCAGCTTGATTTTGAAGCCAACCTGCCGATCATCAAATGGTGCGTTAAATACAAAAAACATGTGGTCTTTCCCTCCACCTCCGAGGTGTACGGGATGTGCAAGGACAGCGAGTTTGACCCGGAAAACTCCGAGCTGGTCTACGGCCCGATCAACAAACCGCGCTGGATTTATGCTTGCTCAAAACAGTTGCTAGACCGCGTGATCGCCGCCTACGGCCAGCAAGAAGGTTTGAAATACACGCTGTTCCGTCCGTTCAACTGGATTGGTGGCGGGTTGGATTCAATTCATACCCCGAAAGAAGGCTCCAGTCGCGTCATTACCCAGTTTTTCGGCCATATTGTGCGCGGTGAGAACATCAAGCTGGTCGATGGCGGCCAGCAGAAACGGGCCTTTACCTACATTGATGACGGCATCAATGCGCTGATTAAAATCATCGATAACAAAGACGGAAAGGCCAATAGTCAAATCTATAACATCGGCAATCCGGGCAACAATTTCTCGGTGCGCGAACTCGCCACCATGATGCTGGAACTGGCGAAAAACTATCCCGAATATTCCGAGAATTTAGCCAAGGTCAAGTTGGTTGAAACCACCTCCGGCGAATACTACGGCAAGGGTTACCAGGACGTGCAAAACCGCGTTCCGAAGATTACCAATACGCAAAAAGATCTCGACTGGACGCCGGTGGTGAGCATGGCCGATGCGCTCAAGGGAATTTTTGACTATTACCGTGGCCAAGTCGCCAAAGCCCAGGATCTGGTTAATTAAGTGACCGAAAAGCGCCTCGCCCTCAAAATTGATGTCGATACTTGGCGCGGCACTCGCGAGGGCGTTCCCCGCCTGCTGGACATCCTGCAGCGACACAACGCCAGTGCGACCTTTCTCTTCAGCCTCGGCCCAGATCACACCGGTCGGGCCATAAAACGGGTGTTTCGCAAGGGCTTTCTGCAGAAAGTCTCGCGCACTTCGGTGGTCGAACACTATGGCTTGCGCACCTTGTTGTATGGGACGCTATTGCCCGGCCCGGATATTGGTCGGCGTGAAGCCACCTTGATGCGCTCGGTACGGGACGCCGGTCATGAAGTCGGGATCCACTGCTGGGATCATATCCGCTGGCAGGATCATGTCGTCAATCAAGGCGACGCGTGGACTCGGCATGAAATGCAACGGGCTTATGATCGCTTCAAAAAAATTTTTGGCGTTCCTGCGTTGACCCACGGCGCGGCGGGCTGGCAAATGAATCCTGCGGCCTATGCTTTCGAGCGTGAGTTAGGCTTGGACTATGCCTCTGACGGTCGGGGAACCCACCCCTTTCAACCCGTGGACAAAAATGGGGCGTTGCTTGGTGTCCCGCAATTACCCACGACGTTGCCAACATTAGACGAACTGATCGGCCTGAATGGTCTGACGGCGGATAATGTTCATCACCACCTTCTGGGATGCACTGAGAAGCTGAATCAGTCACCTGTTTATACCTTGCACGCCGAACTGGAAGGTATGCGTCTGGCCGCAACGTTTGAGCGGCTGCTGACCGGCTGGCAAGATCAGGGGTACCGACTGGTCAGTTGCCGTGAACTGTTTTTAACGCTAGACATTAGCCACTTACCACGGCATTGCATCATCAACGGCGAGATTCCTGGACGTAGCGGTTTTTTGGCATTGCAAGGCGTCTCTGCGGCTGATTTTAAGGCGGGCGTTTAAGATGTTCGCTGACCTCGTTTTTTATTCTCTTCAGGTGCCTTCCTCATGGGATAAGGCTCGACATAGACAAAGCACCACAAAACACGGCAAAATGGACAAATGAGTAAGAAAAAGACCACCTCTTCGAGCGACATGAACGCTCCTCCTCCCATCAAATTGTTAGTTTTGCATGGGCCTAATTTAAACCTGCTTGGGACGCGTGAGCCAGAATATTATGGCTTGGCGACGCTAGCCGATATCAACATGGCGCTATCCCATCGGGCGGCTACCGCAGGTGTTGTGCTTGAAACCTTTCAGAGTAACCACGAGGGCGCGTTAATTGAGCGCGTTCAAGCGGCGTCGGAGCAAAGATTTACCTACTTCATCATCAACCCGGCGGCCTTCACTCATACCAGTGTGGCACTGCGTGACGCGATTGCCGCGAGCCAGATTCCCTTCATCGAAGTTCATCTTTCTAACGTACATGCGCGTGAATCTTTCCGGCACCATTCGTATTTTTCAGACCTAGCCATTGGTGTCATTTCAGGGCTAGGCAGCAAGGGCTATTTATTAGCACTGGAGTATTTGCTTAGCCAGCGGGAGCCTAGCTAAAGGCTTCGTCAAGTGCGACGAGGACTGGGTGAGCCAAATCCGTGAGCCTGAAAAGTCGCTCTCCTTGATTCTCTTGGTGCAATAAATGTTTTAGTAAGGCCACATCACGCTGGGAATGTGTCTCTATGTTGGTGTATCTATTTCGGGTGCATTGAGATTGTTTAGAACTAAAAAACCCGCAGAGCCTTAAGCCGTGCGGGTTTGAAGTGGTCTCTACGAATTTTTTGTACCCAGGAAGGGACTCGAACCCCCACAGTGTTGCCACCACTAGGACCTGAACCTAGCGCGTCTACCAATTTCGCCACCTGGGCAATTCCAGAGAAGGCCGAAGTCTAAAGGAACATAGAATAATGTCAATAAAAAAGCTCTCAAAAACAAGAAAGAACGACCCTCATTTTCAACGGGAAGTAGAAAAATACGAGCAGCACTAGCCCACGCGAGAATAT